>JAHEIA010000129.1 GCA_024639625.1 Chromatiales bacterium | reverse complement strand
CCGTCTCTCCGACAGAGGATCGGTTGGCTGCGCGAGGTGCTCTGCGCTGCTCATCGGCGATCGGCGACGGCGGCGGGTCGTGGCCGGCCCTCGAACGCAGGGCGCCGGAGCGCGCCGCCAGGGCGGACCAGGCTAACCCTCGTTGCAAAGGCTGCGGTAGAATCTGGCGCCATGACCTGGTCGCCACATGTAACCGTAGCCGCTATCGCGCCACGCGCAGGTCGTTTCCTGATCGTCGAAGAGCAGACTGCGGAGGGGATTCGCTTGAATCAGCCCGCCGGACATCTGGACGAGGGGGAAAGCCTCCTGCAAGCAGTTGTGCGCGAGACACAGGAAGAAACGGCCTGGCGCTTCGTACCCGCGGCCTTGGTCGGCGTCTATCGATGGCGCAACACGCCGCGGGGAACCACCTTTGTGCGCTTCTGTTTTTGCGGCGAATGCACCGATCAGCGGACCCACCAGGCCCTGGACAGCGGCATCCTGCGCGCCCTATGGATGAGCCGAAGTGAACTTGCGGCGCGCCGCGACCAGCTGCGCAGCCCCCTGGTGCTGCGCAGCCTCGACGACTACCTGGACGGCCGCAGGTTCCCTTTGACCCTGCTGCGCGATCTGGATTGACCCCCGACCGTGTCCACACCCGAGGCGCAAGGACCCGTCATCGTCGGCCTCTCCGGAGGCGTCGACTCCGCCGTCGCGGCGCTGCTGCTGAAGCGCGAGGGCTATCGAGTCGAAGCCATGTTCATGAAGAACTGGGAGGACGATGATCGGGAAGGATTCTGCTCAGCGGCCCAAGATCTCGAAGACGCCCAGGCGGTCGCCGATGTATTGGATATCTGCTTGCATAGGGTGAATTTTGCCAGTGAGTACTGGGATCAGGTGTTCTCTTACTTCCTGACGGAATACCAGGCGGGACGCACCCCAAATCCGGACGTATTGTGCAATAGGGAGATCAAATTCGGCGCCTTTCTGGACTACGCCCTGGAACTGGGCGCCGCGGGCATTGCGACCGGACACTATGCGCGCATCGGCCGGGCCGCCGATGGTTGGCGCCTGCGCGAGGCTGCAGACCAGAACAAAGACCAGACCTACTTCCTCTATCTGCTGGCGCAGGATCAGTTAGCCCGCAGCTTGATGCCGCTCGGCGACTTGACTAAGGGGGATGTGCGCAGACTGGCGAAAGAAGCAGGCTTCCCCAACCACGCCAAGCGGGACAGCACCGGCATCTGTTTCATCGGCGAACGCAGGTTTCGCGATTTTCTGCAGCGCTATCTGCCGGCTGCCCCGGGTCCGATCGAAGACCTGGAGGGCCGTTGGGTAGGCGAGCACCGCGGGCTGATGTACTACACGCTGGGCCAGCGCAAAGGCCTGGGTATTGGTGGTCAATCGCAGGCGGAGCAACAACCGTGGTTCGTCGTCGGCAAGGACCTGTCGCGCAACGCGCTGACCGTAGCGCAGGGCCACGACCATCCCCGCCTGCTGCATTCCGCACTCGAGGCAAACCAGTTGCATTGGATCGCCGGGCGTGCGCCCGGGCCGGCGCCATTCTCCTGCTGCGGGAGACTGCGCCATCGCCAGCCGCTGCAGGATTGCCTCCTCGAGGTGATCGGCAAGGATCGCTGCACGGTGCGCTTTGAGCGAGCGCAGTGGGCGGTTGCCCCCGGCCAATCGATCGTTTTCTACCGCAAGGGCGAATGTCTTGGTGGAGCCATTATTCAACGGCCGCTGGGTACCGACACATGAGGAACTACGGCGTGTATTCCGATCGGGACCGCGTGCTTGCACTGGCCGGTGTTCTACAGGCTGCGCGTTTGACACAACAGATCGCACGGCGCGGCGCGGCGGATGGTGAGGCGGTGCAGACCTCGATGCGCAGCCTGTTCAAGATCGACAGTGACAGCGTAGCCGACGTATTCGGTGGGGCGACAGGCCTGGCTGTCGGCCTGCAGACCCTCTGCGGGCAGCTCGAGGGCGGTGCGACGCGCAGCCAGGAGATCACGCGATACGCGATCGCCCTGATCCAGTTGGAGCGCAAGCTGGCAGGCAGCCCGCAACTGCTGCAGAAGATCACAGACGGCATGGCGTCAGCGAACCAGCGTACGGAACACTATTCGCTACTGCACGGCAATATCCTGGCGCAACTCGCGCAACTCTATGTGGATACCATCAGCACCCTGCGCCCGCGAATCATGGTGAGTGGAGAGCCACTGCACCTGCACAACCCCGATAACGTCAATAAGATCCGCAGCCTGCTTCTTGCCGGCATCCGTGCGGCCCGTCTGTGGCATCAGGTCGGCGGACGCAAATACCAGGTGCTGTTGCAGCGCCGGCGTATGGTCGAGCTTGCCCGACAGCTGCTGCAGGCCGCCCCGTCGAGCCATTGACCCACGGGCCCCGCCGGCAAAGCGCAGCGCCTGCTCTGCAACCGGGTCGAGGGGCGCCTGCCGGTCGAGCGGCCCAACCCGGCACCCAGCAAGGAAATCGGCGGCACCTTAATCCCTGGTGGATTTCTCCTTTAACAGGAATAAAATGCTAGGGTTTTTCGCTCCCGAGGCATTCCGTTCGGGCAGACGCAGCCATCAGCTATGGCTGTCCCATCGTTCTGGAGTCCGGTTATGACCAACAGCTTTGATGCCAAATCCACCCTGGAAGTCGGTGCCAGATCCTACCAGATCTTTCGTCTGGACGCAGTGCAAGGAAGCGCTAGATTACCCTTTTCGCTCAAGATCTTACTGGAGAATCTGCTGCGCAACGAGGACGCGATTTCGGTTACCAAGCAGAGCATTGAGGCGCTTGCGACCTGGGACCCGCGGGCCGAACCCAGGCACGAGATCCAGTACCGCCCGGCACGGGTGCTGATGCAGGACTTTACCGGCGTACCCGCGGTGGTCGACCTGGCGGCGATGCGGGATGCCATGCGCCAGCTTGGCGGTGATCCCAAACGGATCAATCCCCTGCAGCCGGCCGAGTTGGTAATCGACCACTCGGTGCAGGTCGACAAATTCGGCTCCGACAGCGCCTTCGCCGACAACGCTGAGTTGGAGTATGCCCGCAACCAGGAACGCTACGCCTTCCTCAAGTGGGGCCAGAAGGCGTTTTCCAACTTCAAGGTGGTGCCGCCGGACACCGGCATCGTGCACCAGGTCAACGTCGAATACCTGGCGCGGGTGGTGATGGGCCAAGAGAATGCCGGCGTTCTCCAAGCCTACCCGGATACCCTGGTGGGGACCGACTCCCACACCACCATGGTCAATGGCATGGGGGTACTGGGGTGGGGCGTGGGCGGCATCGAGGCAGAGGCCTCCATGCTCGGCCAGCCGGTCTCCATGCTGATACCCAAGGTGGTGGGTTTCAAGCTCACCGGCGCGCTGCCGGAAGGCGCCACCGCCACCGACTTGGTGCTGACCATCGTCGAGCAACTGCGCCGGCACGGGGTGGTGGGCAAGTTCGTCGAGTTCTACGGCCCCGGGGTAGCCAGCCTGCCGATGGGCGACCGCGCCACCATTGCCAATATGGCCCCGGAATACGGCGCCACCTGTGGTCTGTTCCCGATCGACGACGAAACTCTAGACTACCTGCGCCTGACCGGCCGCAGCGCCGACCAGGTAGCCCTGGTGGAGGCCTACGCGAAGACCCAAGGAATGTGGCGGGACGACACCCGGGAAGCCGATTACTCAGAGACGCTCTCTCTGGATATGGCCGGCATCGAGCCCAGTCTGGCGGGTCCCAAGCGTCCCCAGGACCGGGTTCCCTTGCGCAGCGCCAAGAGTGCCTTCCTCAAAGCCAAGGAGGCCCTGCACGCCGAGCGCGGCACGCAGACCGAAAGCGGTCCTGTCAAGGCGATGATAGACGGCCAGGAGGTCGAGCTCGACGACGGCTCGGTGGTGATCGCCGCCATCACCTCCTGCACCAACACATCCAATCCCGCCGTCATGCTGGCCTCCGGCCTGGTGGCAAAAAAGGCTCGCGCGCGCGGTCTCAGCACCAAGCCCTGGGTCAAGACCTCTCTCGGCCCTGGCTCCCGGGTGGTCACCGACTACCTGATCGGCGCCGACCTGATGGAGCCGCTGAAGGAACTCGGCTTCCACGTCGTCGGCTACGGCTGTACGACCTGCATCGGCAACTCGGGTCCGCTGCCGCCAGAGGTCTCCAAGGCGATCGCCGACGGCGATCTGGCGGTCGCCGCCGTACTCTCGGGCAATCGCAACTTCGAGGGACGGGTGCATGCCGAGGTGCGCATGAACTACCTCGCCTCGCCGCCCCTGGTGGTCGCCTACGCCCTGGCGGGACGCATGGACATCGACCTGTACCAAGAGCCCCTGGGCCGAGACCAAAGCGGACAGGACGTCTACCTGAAGGACATCTGGCCCAGCCAACACGAAATCGCCGCGGCTGTCGCCGCCAACGTCACCAACAAGCAGTACAGCGAGTCCTACCGGGACGTGTTCGCCGGAGAGAGCCGTTGGCAGAGCCTTGCCAGCCCCGAAGGCGAGCTGTTCCGTTGGGACGCTGCATCCACTTACATCGCCAACCCCCCCTACTTCACCGGCATGAGCAAGGAGTTGGAGACCGGAGGCGACCTGGACATCCACAATGCCCGCGCACTGGCCAAACTGGGTGATTCAGTCACCACAGACCACATCTCTCCGGCTGGCGCCATCAAAGCGGATTCGCCTGCCGGACGCTACCTGCAGGAGCGCGGCGTGGCGCCCGGCGATTTCAATTCCTACGGCTCGCGGCGCGGCAACCACGAAGTGATGATGCGCGGAACCTTCGCCAACATCCGACTGCGCAATTTGATGGCCCCGGGCACCGAAGGTGGAGTCACCCTACACCTGCCGTCCGGTGAGCCGATGTCCGTCTACGATGCAGCCATGCGCTACCAGGAGGAAGGGGTCCCGGCCATCGTCATCGCCGGCAAGGAGTACGGCTCCGGCTCTTCCCGCGACTGGGCCGCCAAGGGTCCGCGCCTGCTCGGTGTGCGCGCGGTGCTAGCCGAGAGCTACGAGCGTATCCACCGCACCAACCTGGTGTGCATGGGGGTGCTGCCGCTACAGTTCCAGGAGGCCGAGAGCGCGGAGAGCTTGGGCCTCAGCGGTCAGGAGACCTTCGATATCACCGGCCTGGGGGACGGCAGCGCCAAGCAGGTGCAGGTCAAGGCCACCGCGGCGGACGGCTCGGTCAAGGAGTTCACCGTCCGCGTCCGCATCGACACCCCCAACGAGGTGGAGTACTACCTGAACGGAGGCATCCTGCACTACGTGTTGCGTAAGTTGGCGGCCTGAGGCACGGCGGGGCGGCGAGACCCGACACCGCCCCGCACAATGCCTCCGCAGGGACCTCCGTCGAGCCAGCGCGTCCTCCCCGAGGCCAGGCCGGGTCGATGCTATAATGCCTCGTTCAGCGACAGCCCAGAAACAGGAACTCCCATGGACCTATCCACCCTAACCGCCGTCTCTCCGGTCGATGGCCGCTACGCCAGCAAGACCGCCGAGCTGCGGCCCATCTTCAGCGAATTCGGCCTGATCCGCCACCGGGTTCTGGTGGAGATCCGCTGGCTCCAGGCCCTGGCCGAGCATCCGCAGATCCCGGAGGTGCCGCCCCTGTCCGGCCATGCACGCAACCTGTTGAACGGCATCGCGGACAACTTCGACGAGGCGGACGCGCGCCGGGTCAAGAACATCGAGCGCACCACCAACCACGACGTGAAGGCGGTGGAATACTTTCTCAAGGAAAAGATCACGGGCAACGACGAGTTGGAGGCGGTCAACGAGTTCATCCACTTCGCCTGCACCTCCGAGGACATCAATAACCTGTCGCATGCGCTGATGCTGCGCGAAGGCCGAGGACAGGTGCTGCTGCCGCAGATGGACGATCTCATCCATGCGCTGCGCCAGCTGGCCCACGGCCACGCAGACAAACCGATGCTGTCGCGCACCCACGGTCAGCCCGCCTCCCCCACCACCCTGGGCAAGGAGCTCGCCAACGTGGTACACCGTCTGCAGCGTCAGCGCGAGCAGATTGCGGCCGTGCCGCTCATGGGCAAGATCAACGGCGCGGTGGGGAACTATAACGCGCACCTCTGCGCTTATCCGGAGATCGACTGGCCCGGGTTCGCCCGACAGTTCGTGGAGTCACTTGGCCTGGCTTGGAACCCGTATACCATCCAGATCGAACCGCACGACTATATGGCCGAACTGTTCGATGCCGTTGCCCGCTTCAATACCATCCTCACCGACTTCTGCCGGGATGTCTGGAGCTATATCTCCAGCGGCCATTTCAAGCAACGAACGGTGGCCGGGGAGGTAGGGTCCTCCACCATGCCGCACAAGGTCAACCCGATCGACTTCGAGAACGCTGAGGGCAATCTGGGGATCGCCAACGCCCTGTTGGATCACCTGAGCCGGAAGCTACCGATCTCCCGCCTGCAACGGGACCTCACGGACTCGACGGTCTTACGCAACCTCGGGGTAGGGTTCGCCCATACCAGCATCGCCCTGCAGTCCGTCCAGCGGGGAATCAGCAAGTTGGAGGCAAACGCCGTCAGCCTAAGCACAGAGCTGGACGCCAATTGGGAGATACTGGCGGAACCGATCCAAACGGTGATGCGCCGCTACGGAATTGAGAAGCCGTATGAGAAGCTGAAGGAGCTCACCCGGGGTCAACGCATTACGGCCGAGGAGTTGCGTCGCTTCGTCGATACGCTGGCGTTGCCGGATTCGGTGAAGAAATCCCTGCGCGAGCTTTCGCCGGAGAGTTACACGGGTAACGCCGCTCAACAGGCGAAGGATATCTGAGCCGCCTTCTTCTGCCGCGAAAAAAAGCCCGCGTTAGACGCGGGCTTTTTCCGCTGCACCGCAGAAAACTGCGGCGCAGTCGGTTTGTCGCCGTTACTGGGTTTGGATCTCCACGCGGCGGTTCTGCGCACGGCCCTCGCGAGTCGCATTGCTGGCGATGGGCTGCTCTTCACCCACACCCTTGATCGACATACGGGTTGCGCTGATACCCTGGCCTTCCAGGAAGGTGGCCACGGATTCGGCGCGACGCACGGAGAGCCCCAGATTGTAGTCCGCAGGTCCGGTGCTATCGGTATGGCCGATGATCATCAGGCTCTCATCACCCTTGGAGGCCTTGATCCGACCCGCCAGCTCTTCCAACGCCGCTTCCATCTCCGGTTTCAGAGTGGCGCTGTCGAAAGCGAACTCGTCCACATCCAGGTTGATGGTCAGGCTTTGGACAATCTCGCATCCGTTGGCATCGACCTTCGCACCCCCAGGGGTGTTCGCGCACTTGTCATTGCAATCAGAGATGCCATCGCCGTCGGCATCCCCCGCGCACGGATCAGGGGCAGCCACGGGCTGCGCCAGGACGTCACCGCATTTCTCCATCGGATTCGGCTCGCCGGAGGTGGTCCAGCACTCGCCGTAGCCCGTGGTGACCGCGTCTTTCGAACCAGCGTCCATCACGTAAGCCTTGTCTGCGGCCCAGGACTGCGGAGCCAGGGCCAAACCAGCCACCAGGGCAATGGGGGCAGCCACACCCATGATCGTCAGCTGCTTGGTTTGTTTCTTCGCCATTTTTTTTTCCTGTGTTTCCTCGTTAATACCTATGAATGATGAAACTGATGACGGGCCCGGCTCAGTAAAAAAGACGCTTTTGCTCCGGAAACGCTCGAAATATCCCGCGGCCGTTGGCCCTCGCGCCGAGTATTGTATACGAAAACGCCGAGCAGAATCTAAAGATTCGCTCCCTTGGGAATTGTAACTATATTCAACTATTAAGCAAGGCCAGATGTTAGAATGGGATAATACACAATTTAAGCCCGGGTCGCAGGCAGCGCAGGACCCTCCATAGTTTCCGCGCTCGGTTCTACTGCCGTGACAGTAAGCGGCGACCCGGTCCGGTCGCGCTGTCCGCTCCGAGCGAGCGCCCGACCGACGCGATGCGCGGGCCGCCCGCAAGCAGATGAGCGTAGACCGCCAAATTCCACACCCTCCCTTGCTCGCCGGTGCGTTGCTGATCATCGCCGCCGAGTTCATGTTCTCCTCCATGGCAGCTGGTATCCGCCATGTTTCCTTTGTCTTGCC
>JAHEIA010000546.1 GCA_024639625.1 Chromatiales bacterium | reverse complement strand
GGCATAGGGAAGCTCTTCACCATAGCGTCGGATCAACTGCTCCCGAATCAGCTCCGCGGCGAAAAAGCGCTCGGGCCGGTCGGTCACCTGATCCTCCGGAAAACACGCGTCCCCCTCCGGTAACGCGACCAGTACGGCTGCCTCGAGGACATCCAGGTTGCTGCCGTTGCGGGCCGAGATCGGCACCACTTCACGAAACGGGATACGTGCGGAAATTTCGCCGATAAAGGGCAGCAGCGAGCCCTTGTCGGCGACGCGGTCGGTCTTGTTCAGTGCGAGGATCACCGGTGCATCGCATGCGCCCAGACCGCGCAATACCTTCTCGTCCTCGGCCGTCCAACGCAGCGCCTCCACCAGGAAGACGACCACGTCGACGTCCCGCAGCACCGCTCCGGCGGCGCGATTGAGATAGCGATTGAGTGCGTGATCCCGGCGTTGATGGATTCCCGGCGTATCGACATAAACGATCTGCCCCGCCTCCCAGGTCTTGATTCCCAGGATGGCATGGCGCGTGGTCTGCGCCTTGTGTGAAGTGATCGCCAGCTTCTGCCCGAGCAAGCGGTTGAGCAAGGTAGACTTGCCGACGTTCGGGCGACCGACGATGGCCGCGAAACCGCTGCGCCCTGTGGCTCGCTCAGGCATTCCGCATCTCATCCAACAGGCGCCGCGCGGCCTGTTGTTCCGCCCGCCGGCGGCTGCTCCCGGTTCCGGTGCTCTGCAACCCGAGGCCAGGCAGGCTGCAGCGCACACTGAAGAGCTGGGAATGTTGCTCGCCGCTCACCTCGAGTACGCGATATTCGGGTAACTCCAGCTTGTGCGCCTGTAGGTGCTCCTGCAGTTGGGTCTTCGGGTCCTTCGGCACCATTTTTTTTGCCGCAAGCTCGTCGATCCTGGCCCGAAACAGCGCTAGCACCACCCTGCGGACGGACTGCAAACCGCCGTCGAGGTAGATCGCGGCAAACAGGGCCTCCAATGCGTCCGCGAGGATGGAGTCCCGGGACTGGCCACCGCTGCGCGATTCCCCGGGCCCCAGTTGCAGGTATTGGCCGAGCTGCAAGCCACGCGCCAGTGGGGCCAGAGAATCCCGGCGCACCAGACCGGCTCGAAGTCGACTCAACTGACCCTCATCCGCGTCCGGAAAGCGGCCGTAGAGTGCTTCGGCGATCACGAACCCCAGAATCGTGTCACCAAGAAATTCCAGCCGCTCGTTATGCGACCCACCCGCGCTGCGATGTGTCAGCGCGACATCCAGCAACTCACGGTCCGTAAACTCGTACGCCAGCGTATTGCTCAGGCGATCCGCGGGCTGTCTCAATTGGGTATCAGTTCTACTTCGTCGCTGAACGACAGCACCACGTCCACGTTGTAGAACAGATGCTCGCGCACCTCGTAGGTGATGTCTACCCACTTGTTGCCGCCCGTCTTGCGCGAAATATCGATGGCGTCTTTCGGCAGGGTGGTCACGTAGTTGATGTCGAGGCGCGACATCAGCGCCTGTCGAATATCCTTGCTGCTCTGCTTTTCCACCCCGGGCTCATTCTTCAACGCCATCAATGCAGTCTTGATGGTGTAGTTCTCCATGTAGATGGGACCCAGCTTGAGCACCAACAAAACGAAGAATCCGCCCACCATCAAGACCAGCAGCCAACCGATCGCGGTCATGCCCTGCTGCCTGCGCCAAGTGGTCTGCCTCATTACCCCCTCCTTTACTCTTCCGCTCAAGGTCACTCGATGACGTTGCCGATTCTGCCCCAGGCGACCGGGAATCCCTCGCGGGCGGAATCCCAGCTCATCCAGATGGCCACCGCTTTGCCCACCAGATTCTCCTCCGGCACGAAACCCCAACAGCGGCTGTCGTTGCTGTTGTCTCGATTGTCTCCCATGACGAAATAATGTCCCTCCGGCACCCGGACCTCACCGTTCCAGAGCACCCGGCACCCAGGTGCCAGGTTTGGCGCCAAGGGGTTCATCAGGATCTCGTGTTCGATCTCGCCGAGCGTCTCGCTCGCCATCAGCGAGCCGGTTTCGCGCGCGCCACCGCCGACTCCGCTATACACGCCGGCAGGCACCTGAGGAACCGCATTTCCATTCACGTACAACACCTTATTTCGATAAGCGATACGGTCTCCGGGGACACCGACAACCCGCTTGATGTAGTCGATCGTCTCGTCCATCGGGAAGCGAAATACCACCACATCGCCCCGCTCCGGTTCTGCGACCTCGATCACCTTCTTGTTGATCACCGGCAAACGGATGCCGTAGTCGTACTTGTTGACCAGGATGAAATCTCCGACCAGCAAGGTCGGCATCATGGATCCGGATGGAATACGGAACGGCTCGAAGAGGAACGAACGCAACAACAGCACGATCAGGATGACCGGGAAAAAGGAACGCGAATACTCGACCAGCACCGGTTCTTTGAGCATCGGCTTGGCCGCCGAACCCGCCGCCGTTTGCTGCGCCAAGCGGCGGCGCCTCGGTGCGAGAAGCAGCGCATCGAATAGCCAG
>JAHEIA010000545.1 GCA_024639625.1 Chromatiales bacterium | reverse complement strand
GAATACGGTGGCTGGGGGGTGCGCTATGGCCGCACCGGGAAGGCCTACAATGTCGATGGTAATCGCGGTGTTCAGCTGATGCTGTCAAACGGCAAGGGTCTGCTGATTGGCTCGCGACGCCCGGATGAACTCGCACAGGCCATCCGGGACGGTATGAAGGGCTAGGGCCGCGGATGCCGGATGCTGGCGGTCCGGGGAGTTGCTGTTGACACATCGACGGGAGGGCGGCGGATGGGCAAACAATTACCCGGAATAACCGGCAAGCTGAGGCAGTTTATCGAAAATCAAAAGCTGTTTTTTGTCGGAACCGCAACCGCAGACAGCCGGGTCAATATCTCCCCGAAGGGGATGGATTCACTGCGGGTGCTCAATGCAAACCGGGTGGTCTGGCTGAATGTGACGGGGAGCGGCAACGAAACCTCGGCGCATGTCCAGGAAGATCCCCGGATGACCATTATGTTTGCCTCCTTCGAGGGCAGCCCCATGATCCTGCGGCTCTATGGCAACGCCAGGGAGATCCACGAGGGTGACCCGGACTGGAAAGAGGCAATTGCCCTGTTCGGGCCGCTTCCGGGGGCCAGGCAAATCTTCGATCTCGCCGTCGATCTTGTCCAGACATCGTGTGGCATGGCGGTGCCGTTTTACGAGTACGCGGGTGACAGAGAGCAGCTGAATGCGTGGGCCGTCAGGAAGGGGGCGGCGGGGCTGAAGACCTACCGGGAAGAAAAGAACCGGATCAGTCTGGATGGGCGGCCGATCCGCGTTCCGGGAAGCGATTCCTGAAGATTACCAGTGCCGGGTCTTCGGGGTATGTATCGTTACACTGTGCAGCACGGGGTGCTCACTGGCGGTGAATGCCATGCGGATTGAGGCACCATGGATCCTGCCGGTAATGGTATGCCTGCTGGTGTTTGCCTGGTACAGGCTGGAGCCCTGGTCAGTTACCTTTGTCGATGATGGACCGTACTATTCGAGCGCGTATCCGGGGCAGACCGAAGACCTGGCGCTCCAGTCGCAGGTTGAGCTTCGCCGGCCGGGATGGCTGGTCTACAGACTCGAGTCGCGCCGGCTTCCCGGGCGTGACGCAAGCGTTCTGGTACTCAGGGATGCCTCGGGGGCAGTACAATGGGTGCGGGAGCCCGTGAAACCGGACGGCGAGCTGGGATCGGTTGAACTGCGGCGGTCGCACTTATGGTGGGATGGCGGCTGGCGTATCCGGATAGTCCCCTCCAACCAGGAGCCGGGAGACCTCTATATCGGGCCGCTGGGCGGGTTCCGTTTTTTCAACCACAGCTGGTAGCCGGCATGCCGGGATACCCGGGCAGTCCCTGGTTATTCACTGGCGTTCCGGTACCTGCAATGAGGAGATCCAGATGAACAAGGTTTTCCTGCTGACCGTTTCCCACCTGCTGTTTGCCCTGGCAGGTTTTGCCGCTGGCATCTATGCATTGCCGATCCTTACGGCACCGGCTGCACCATCCATGAGCGATATTGCGGCAGCCGGCGACCGTGCGGATTTCCGCGGGCAGTTCCGCCGGGACCTCGAGGGGAGTGATTTCCTCCACTGGGGCGAGGGAACTGTCTCGGTCGGCCGGGATTTCATCTCGCTGCAGGGGAAGGTCGCCCCGGGGCCGGACTACAAGCTGTACCTGTCTCCCGAATTCGTTGATACCGAGGCGGACTTCGAACGGCTGAAACCACAGATGGTCAGGGTCGGCGATGTCAGGACTTTCGATAATTTCATGGTGCCTGTGCCCGCATCCATCGATCCGGGCAAGTTCAGTACCGTGGTCGTCTGGTGTGAATCCTTTGGCGAATTCATCACGGCGGCGAGCTACAGATAGCCAGTGTCGCGCATTGCCGGGCTGGCGCGAGTTATCGCCTCCCTGTTGTGGCTGTATGCCTGCGCCCGGTGGTCAGCTGATGGTAACAGGTAAAAAAAGGCCGCAAGCGGCCCGGTGGTCCGGGAAGGTGACCCGCGAAAGCCATGCACTGGAGCTCGAGGAGGGCGTCTTTACCTGGAAGGACCCGGCAAGGATTGCGCGTTCCCTGAAACGTTCGGCAGACAGCAGCAGGCAGCGCAAGTCGGAACCGTTCCGTTCCGCCATGTCCATGCTGACGTTCTACATCAACCGTGCCGGCAGCCACCTCGACGGGGATCAGCGGCAGGTGCTGGAAAAGGCCAAAGCCGAACTGCGCCGCCTGTACGGCAGGGACTGAGTCTTGCCGCCGTGGCCTCGCGACTATTCCCCTTTCTCCGGCTCCGGTAATATTCCCGATTCGTAGTTCTGGATCCGGAGACAACCATGTTCGAATGGATAGCAAGCCCCGAGGCATGGATTGCGCTGGCAACCCTGACAGCGCTGGAGATCGTGCTGGGGATCGACAACATCATTTTCATATCGATCCTGGTCGGACGCCTGCCCGAGAAGCAGCGCAATTTCGGCAGGCGGGTCGGATTGCTGCTGGCCATGGCAATGCGGCTGGGGCTACTGTTTTCCATTTCCTG
>JAHEIA010000544.1 GCA_024639625.1 Chromatiales bacterium | reverse complement strand
CGGGGCATGCCCGCATAGACGGCGTCCGCACCATAGGCTATGGCATAGCGCTGGTTACTCAGGGTCCCCGCGGGGCACAACAACTCTGGCTTTCTCATCGGTTACCATCGGCCTGCGATTTGCCTAGCTGGGCTGGCAGTGCAGCCGGGGCGGGCGACAGCGTCTGGCGTCGGCTGCGCCGCCGCAGTCCCCGGAGCGAGCCTGCAAACGGATTCTTACCCTGGCTGAGCCATTTGTCCATGCATCTGTGACCGCCGGCCGGTACGGCGTCCACGGCGCAGCGAAGACCGAGCCCGCAAAGCCGCCGTCGGCGAGGCGCAATGCAGCAGCCTTGTCTCCATGAGCGATCGACGGCATAGTGATCCGGCGGTGACACGAAGCCATCCCCAAGCAAACGACGATACCTCCAGCGCGGCCTGGCTGCGCGACCTAGTCCGCGTCGAACCGGGCGAATCCAGGCGCCTGCGCTGGGCCTTCCTGTACAGCTTCTGTCTGCTCTGTAGCTACTATCTGCTGCGCCCGTTGCGCGACGAGATGGGCATCCTGGGCGGCATCGGCGAACTGCACTGGGTCTTCACGGGAACCTTCCTCGCAACCCTGGCGGCCGTGCCCTTGTTCGCCGCGGCCGCGGCGCGTTTCCCGAGGAGAACCCTGCTGCCCGTGGTCTATCTCTTCTTTTTGCTCAACATCCTGCTCTTCTACGGGTTGTTTCGCCTCGAGGTCGCCACTGCATCGGTGGCCAAGGCCTTCTTCATCTGGACCAGCGTCTACAACCTATTCGTCGTGTCCGTATTCTGGAGCTTCATGGCCGATCTGCATACAGCGGATCAGGCGAAGCGCCTGTTCGGACTGATCGCTGCCGGGGGAAGCCTGGGCGCGATCGTCGGACCCGCACTCGCGGTGAGCGTCACCAGCCAAGGGACACCGCTCGACCTGTTGCCGCTTTCCGCCGCGCTGCTGCTGCTCTGTGTCCTGTGCATCCTGCGGCTGAGCCGATTCGCCTCGCGGCAAGGAATGCCGCCAGACCCCAGGGACGCGGCCTTGGGCGGCTCCCCCGTCGAGGGCCTGGCGCACATCGCGCGCTCGCCCTATCTGATCGGCATCTGCCTGTTCATCTGGTGCTACACAACCTTGTCGACCTTCCTTTATTTCGAACAGGCGCATATCGTCGCCGCCGCATTCAGCGAATCAGCGGAGCGGACTCGAGTGTTCGCACTGCTCGACCTCGCGGTGAATCTGCTCACCATCGGCACCCAAGCGTTCCTCACCGGGCGGCTGATGCAAGGTTTCGGTCTTCCGGGCACCCTTGCGGTGGTCCCCGCGCTGGTTGCGCTCGGCTTCGCCGGTCTGGCATTCGCTCCCGTGCTACCGGTCCTGCTGGCATTCCAGATCGTGCGGCGAAGCGGCAACTATGCTTTGACCAAGCCGGCGCGCGAGGTCTTGTTCACCGTGATGGACCGCAGCGCCAAGTACAAGGCAAAGAATGTCATCGACACCGTCGTATACCGCGCGGGAGATGCGGTCAGCGCCTGGTTGTTCGCCGGGCTGCAGGCTTTGGGACTCGGCCTCGCCGGGATTGCTCTCAGCGCACTGCCCCTCGCGTTGCTCTGGTCCTGGCTGGGTTGGAAGCTCGGCAAGTTCCAGGAACAGCTGGCGCGAACGGGATGACCATGCGTTTCGTTTGCCGCGGATCTCGGCTAGAGTTAACCGAAGCAGGGCACCCCTGATCATACCGACCGGACAGCCCCGGCCGACCACAGGAGCTCAACCCGTGGCGCACACCCGTCAGAACCGAGACCGATTCGAGATCGAACGCCGCCGCCTGCTGAAGACCCTGGGCGGCATCTGTCTCGCTTGCGGCTTGCCGACGAGGCTCACGGCAGGTGCCACGGAGTCGCCCCCGATCCTGCGGCCGATCCCAAGCAGCGGCGAGCTGCTGCCGGCAGTCGGGCTCGGCACCGCCTGGGCCTTCGACGTCGACGACACGCAGCAAAAGCGGGCACGACTGGGCCAGGTGATGCAACTCTTCACGGCCGCGCCAGGGCGGCTGATCGACACCTCGCCGATGTACGGTAACGCCGAAACCGTGATCGGAGACCTGTGCTCCCAACTCGGTGTCTGTGACTCCCTGTTCGTCGCCACCAAGGTCTGGACCGAAGGCAAGCAAGACGGAATTCGCCAAATAGAGGCGTCCTTGCGTCGGCTGCGCCGCGAAACGTTGGACCTGATCCAGGTGCACAATCTCATCGATTGGCGGACCCACCTGGCGACCTTACGGGAGTGGAAACAGCAGGGGCGGGTCCGCTACCTGGGGATTACCCATTATCGCAGCGACGCGTTCCCGGAACTGGAGCGCCTGCTGCGCACCGAGGAACTGGACTTCGTGCAATTCAATTACTCCATCGCCACCCGGGACGCGGAGCGCCGACTGCTACCCCTCGCCCGGGACCAGGGCGTGGCAGTAATCGTCAACCGCCCGTTTGAAAAAGGCGCCCTGTTCCGCCGGGTA
>JAHEIA010000543.1:1245-2516 GCA_024639625.1 Chromatiales bacterium | reverse complement strand
TGGGAAAAGAACCGTGGTCAGAAGGGGGGGCGAGCAAGGCAGCAACGCAGCAACAGCGTCGGTTCGTGAGATGAATCGAGGGTAAGGCCATCGATCGACGCCCCTGTTTTAGCGGGCCGCTCCAGTCGGATGAGACCGTCCTCCCCTACGGGTGTGCGTCGCACTTTCGCCTCTCTACTGCGATGCGCGACGCGAACGGAGCTCTGAATTTCGAATCGACGGCGACTATGGATCAGGGAAGGCGGCGGAACCCGGGCGCATCGCGGAAACCGGAAATCGGACGATGATCGAGACGCTCAGCCCAGGTCACGGTTGCATTCTGTGCGCTAAGCGCGATGGCCTTGACGTGGGCCTGTACGTCTTTCTTCGCGCGCCATTTCGAGTGGGCCTTCGCCCGGCGAATCGCCTGCCTAAAGAGTCTTGCGGGACCCTGCGGCCAGGCTGGGCTTCTTTGCCACATCCTCTCTGCCAGGAATAGATCTGCGAGTATTCCCATGCTCAAACAAGGCAACTCGAGGCTGCTGTGCGGGCCAATAGGCTGCTCGGCGATGCCGGCAGCATGGACCGTTGCTTCGTGCGTTGCGGCGTTTTCCTTTCTCTCGGTTATCCGTGATCGCGGCTAGCCTGGATGCAAGGGGCATAGAGCCGCAGGGGCAAGTTCCGGGGTGACGATCCTTTCGGATTCGACAAGCCAAGCGGGATCCTGCTGCCCCGCGGTGGCGCGTAACGCGGAAAGACCGGGGGGGCGTACACTGGAAGAACCGCTTTCCACTGTCCTTAGGGCACAATGATGCTCGATTGGACTACCTGGCCAAAAAACCACATTATTACGAACTCATTACAATACCTAGAACGAAAAACCGGAGGAGACGGGACCGATGGCCAACGCTGATAAATCCCTCAAGAATCTGTCATCCGTGGTGAAGGGACTGCTTGAGGCAGCCAAAGCGCAGTCCGAGGTAGCGAAAGCCCAGGAAAAGGTGGCTACGGCCCAGGCAGAAGCGCAAGCGGAAACGGCGAAAATCCGCGCCAAGGCAGCAAAAGCGGAAGCGCTTGCCGCTCAGTTGCAGGCGGAGGCACAGGCGAACACCGCGCAGGCTCAGGCCGATATCGCTGCCGCGCGGAAAGCAGCGGCGGAAGAAAAGAAGGCGGCGGAAAAAGCAACCGCCGCCGCCCAGGCTCGGATCGACGAGATGCGCAAGACGTTGGACACCGAAAACCAACGTGTGAGGAAAGAGGCAGCCGCGGAGATCGCAGCGGTCCGAAAGGCC
>JAHEIA010000543.1:0-1235 GCA_024639625.1 Chromatiales bacterium | reverse complement strand
GATCGAGCGCGCCAGGAGAGAGGTACTCACAGACGCGGAAAAGCAGATTACCGAGGCACGGGAGGTCCTGGCGGCCGAGGCTGTAGGTCAGGTAGAAACAGCGGAAGCGCAGGCGCAAACGGCCTGGGCTCAGGCTAAAACGGCAGAAGCGCAGGCGCGAACCGCCCAGGCCCTGGCGCAGGCTTCGTCCAAAGAGCGGAGCACTGCGGCGGAGGCGGAGGAAAAGGCGAAAGAGGCGCGGGCCACAGCCGCGAAAGCGGAAGAGCGCGCGAAAGTCGCGCAGAAACGTGCTAAACAGCTTTCCGACGGGTCAGCCGTAGCACTAGACGCGCCGAAGGCGAAATCCGGAACGGCGGCGACGACGAAACCCGGGATGCGCAGGGCCGCCAAGAGGAGTCCGGCCCAGAAGCGGGCGTCGTAGGGCAGAACCATAGACGGGGGCTAAGATTCTAGCTGCGAACTCGCAGCCAGCCTGGTGGACAGTGGCATGTTTGCGTGCCACCGCCGCTGGTTGTACCGGCGGGTTTCCGACTCTGGGCTTCGGTTAACGCACATGATTCCGTGCGGTAGGTGTGGTTTGCGGCGCAGCACTCGGCCATGCGTGTAGATTGGATGTTCAGCCTCAAGAGTCCAAAGGCCTCTGGATGGACGCGCTCGGGCCCGTGAGTTGGGTCGTCGGTGCACGACCCCCTCGAGGATCCGCGCGGGCTTAGTTGATGTGCGTTGCTGGGGCTTCGGCGGTACGTCCACAGCCCACTTTTTGCATGGCCTATGTCGATTCCAGGGTCTCGCCGGGATCTCTATGGCACAACAGAACCGATTACCTAGCCGATTCAGCCATGGCTGCGACTCTCACGGTCACGATAACCTGATGATCGATCTCCCGTTAAGGAGTGGCCCGCCCCAGGGAATCATCGCCAGTCCATGTTCGTTCGGTATTCCGCGGAATCCTCGCGCGGGCCGCGAAATCGGAAACCCCTAACAGCGGATGTAGCGAATTGTGCCGGATGGTGCGGCACCTAGCGCCTATTGCCCTTCGCGGATCCCTTCTATTCGGGACGCGCCTTCGCGGCTTGCCAGAGTTGCTCCATCTCCTCCAGGTCGGTTTGGTCGAGGGTCTTTCCCCGACGTTCGAGGGATTCCTCGATATAGCGAAATCGCTCTTCGAAGCGGCGGTTGGCAGCGCGCAGGGCATGTTCTGCATCGACTCCCGCGTGCCGCGCGAGATTGACGCA
>JAHEIA010000128.1:5595-8134 GCA_024639625.1 Chromatiales bacterium | reverse complement strand
GTGTCGCGACCCGGCGCCACGGTGACGCCGGAACACCGGCACGTCGGCATGGTATTCCAGGACTTCGCCCTGTATCCCCATCTGAGCGTGGAAAAAAACGTCGCCTTCGGCCTGCGCTCCCTTTCCCGCAGACAGCGGCAGGACCGAGTCGACGAACTGCTCGCGCTGGTGGGCCTCGACAAGGACCGGAAACGCTTCCCTCACGAACTCTCGGGCGGCCAGCAGCAGCGCGTCGCTCTGATCCGCGCCATGGCGCCGCGCCCGGATGTGCTGTTGCTCGATGAACCTTTCTCCAGCATGGATGTTGAGCTTCGGGAACAACTGGCGCGGGAGGTGCGCAACATCCTCAAGCGCGAGCGCGCGACCGCCATCCTGGTTACCCACGACCAACTGGAGGCCTTCGCCATGGCGGACGTGATCGGCGTCGTCGCCGAGGGGCGCCTGCACCAGTGGGCGCGCGGATACGAACTCTACCATCAACCCACCGACCGCTTCGTCGCCGATTTTGTCGGTCAGGGGGTGATGTTGCGCGGCTGGAGGAACCGTCATGGGGTGGTGGAGACCGAATTGGGCCCGATCTCGGGGGGGGGCAAGCCGGTCGCCAGCGAACAGACCGTCGAAGTACTGCTGCGCCCCGACGACCTGGTGCACGACGACGCTAGCCCAATGCAGGCAGAAGTGGTTTCCCGCTCGTTTCGCGGTGCCGAATACCTGTATACCCTGCGTCTTGGCAGCGGCAGCGAAGTTTTGTGTCTCGTGCAAAGCCACCATGACCATGCGATCGGCGAAAGAATCGGTATCCGGCTGGACGTGAAACACCTGGTCGCCTTCCCGGTCCAGGGTTGACCGCACCACCCGCAGGCCTTACGCCGTGTCTCCGCGCGCGATCGGCCGTTTCGGGTCGCGTATCCACTCGCTCCACGAGCCGGCGTAGAGCCGCGCTCCGGTAAATCCGGCAATCTCCATGGCCAGCAGATCGTGGCAAGCGGTAACACCGGAACCGCAGAGACAGGCGACGCTACGCGGGTCCCGCCCACCGATTGCCGCGGCGTAGCGGCGGCGCAGCTCGTCCGCCGGGAGGAAGTGACCGCTGGCATCCAGGTTCCACTGGAACGGATGGCTGACCGCCCCGGGGATGTGACCCGCGACCGCATCGATCGGCTCCTGCTCGCCGCGATAGCGTTCCCTTGTGCGCGCATCGAGCAGCAACCAGCGTCCACTCCCCAGCGTGGACAGGATCTGCTCGCTGGTGAGCACGAATTCGGGCTGCACACGCGCCTGGAACTCGCCCTGCCGGGGTTCGGGGACGCGCTCACTGATCGGGTAGCCGGCCCCCGACCAGGCCTGCCAGCCCCCATCGAGCAGCGCGACCGTCGTATGGCCCAACCAGCGCAACAGCCACCACAGGCGCACCGCCATGCTTCCTCCGCTGTCGTCGTAGACCACCACCTGGGTTGCAGGGTTTACACCGGAGCTGCCCAGCCATGCTGCCAGCAATCCCGGGTTGGGGAGAGGATGCCGGCCCGTGGTCCCGCTTACGGGGGCGGAGAGAACCTGCTCGAGATGCGCGTAACGCGCTCCCGGCAGGTGCGCAGCCGCGTAGTCCCGGGAACCGCGCCCGGCGTCCGCCAGGTCGAAGCGGCAATCAAACACCACCCAACTGGGTCGCTGCAGATTGTTGTGCAGATCGGCACAATCGATGAGGGTCGGATAGGCCATCGCGCAATCGATCTCACTCGGCAATAAAGAGGCGCGCGATCAGGACTGCCTGCGGACTTCGAGCACGTCGGGCAATTGGGCCACCTTGGCGAGCACCCGTTCCAGCTGCTCCACGTCACTGATCTGGATGGTGAATTGCATGATTGCGGTTTCCGAGCGGCGATCGGATGCGGTCTTCACGCCGGTCACATCGATGTCGTCGTCGGTAATGATCGAGGACACGTCGCGCAACAAGCCCTTGCGGTCGCCGGCGCGCACTAGGATGTCGACCGGATAAGTGGCCGTAACATGGTGCTCGCTCCACACTACGTCCACGAGCCGCAGACGCGCCTGCTCGTCCATGTGCTTGACATTCACACAATTCGCTCGATGTACGGTGACGCCCCGTCCCTTGGTGATGAATCCGACAATCGGGTCGTGCGGGACAGGCTTGCAGCATCGTGCCATGTGGGTCATCAGGTCATCAACGCCGGCCACGCGCACCTCGCCGCTGGATTCCGCCTTGCGCCGCGCCGTCTTCGAGCGCCGTTTACGGGTCGGTCTGGGCTGGTGCTCCAGGAGCGGCCCGAGAACCTGTGCGGGACTGAGATCACCGCGGCCGATCGCCGCCAGCAAATCCTCCCCCCGGCGCAGATTATGCTGCGCGGCGGCGGCGGCCAGGTCCGGGCGGCTGGTGATTCCCAGGCGCGTCATCTCGCGTTCCAACGCCGCGCGCCCCATCGCCAAGTGTTGATCGAAATCCAGGTGCTTGAACCACTGGCGCACCCGATTGCGCGCTCGCGCCGTTTTCAGATACCCCAGATTCGCATTCAACCAGTCC
>JAHEIA010000128.1:0-5585 GCA_024639625.1 Chromatiales bacterium | reverse complement strand
ATGCGTCCGTCCACCCGCGCACCGCGGCAGCGGTGCCCGACCTCGCTATGCACGGCGTAGGCGAAGTCCACGGGCGTCGCTCCTTTCGGTAATTCGACGACCTTCCCCTGAGGACTGAACACATACACCATGCGGGGGGCCACCTGGTCCTTGAAACGCTCAAGAAACTCCGCTCCGCTGCCATCCTCGTCTTTCAGCTCGAGCCAGTGGCGCATCCATAGGATGCGCTGCTCGAAGTCTGCGTCATGTTTGGCGTTCTCCTTGTAGACCCAGTGTGCCGCCACGCCCAACTCGGCGTGACTATGCATATCCCGGGTTCGTATCTGGATCTCCAGAGGTCGTGCCCCCGGGCCGAGCACGGCGGTGTGCAAGGACTGGTACATGTTCAGCTTGGGCACTGCGATGTAGTCGTCGAATTCCCCCGGAATCGGTTCCCAAATGCCGTGCACAATGCCCAGGGTCGTGTAGCAGTCGCCGATCTCGTCTACCAGTACGCGCACCGCCAAAACGTCGAAGATCTGCTCGAAGGGAACCGATTTGCGCTGCATCTTGCGCCAGATACTGTAGATGTGTTTCGGCCTGCCGGTAATCTCCGCCCGCACGCCCACCTCCTGCAGCTTGGCGCGCAGGTCTGAGATCACTTGGCTGATGAATCCCTCCCGGTCCCTGCGCTTGCCCGCGAGCGACTGAGCGATCTGCGTGTAGGTTTCCGGCTGCAGATAGCGCAGAGCCAGGTCTTCCAACTCCCACTTGATCTGCCCGATACCCAGACGATTGGCCAGCGGGGCATAGATGGTCAACGTCTTGCGCGCCAACTCACATTGTGCCTGCCGGTCGAGGCTCTTGGCGCGGCGCATACGTTGCAGCTGATGCGCGACCACCACGAGGACCACGCGCACATCCTCGGCGATGCCGAGCAGCAGTCGCCGCAGCTTCTCTGCGTTATTCTTGTCATCTTCCTCTGCCTGCGCAGGGGCCTTCTCGACGAGATATTCGATGTGGGCCAGATCGCCGACCATGCGGGCGACGGTGGGGCCGAACTCGCTTTCGATCTCGGCGGCGGTGCTCACACCCGCAGCGAGGGCCCCGTTCAGGATGGCCGCTAACAGGGTCTCCGGATCGAGACGCAGCTTGGCCAGGATCTCGGCGACATAGAGGGCTTCCCCGGGAGCCGCGCCAACCCCCGTCGGGCAGGGGCCATCTTGTGCCCGCAGGGCGAGCGCAAATGCCGAGTACAACAGTTTTCGATCTGCGGCGGCATAATGCGGCGCCAGCGTCGCCAACCAGCGATCGGCCGCTACCAGATCGAGCTGTTCGGCTTCGGGAAGACTGGAGCTCACGCTAACCATGTTGGTTCCGCTATCCGTCAGGGCCGAGAAACGAAAGCGACAGCCAGTGCGGAGAGCAGGCGCGCCGGATGGTTCCGGCCCGACTCAATCCAGCAAGTGGCTGACTAGGCCATCGGCCAGCTTCGGCTCGAACCAGGTGGATTTCGGCGGCATCACCTCACCCGCGTTCGCCACCGCCATCAGATCCTGCATCGAGGTTGGGTGCAGCGAGAAGGCCACCGCCCAGGCACCGCTGTCTACCCGCTTCGCCAACTCGCCCAACCCGCGGATGCCGCCGACGAAACCAATGCGCTCGTCGCGACGCGGGTCAACCACACCGAGGATCGGCTGGATCAGCTCGCTCTGCAGCAGGCTTACGTCGAGCCGCATCACCGGATCGTCCCAAGGTACCCGTTCCGAATCCAGACGCAGCCGATACCACTGCCCGTCGAGATACATGCCGAATTCTTCGGCGCGCGCCGGTTTCACCGGCAGCGCGCTAGGCTGCACAGAGAACACGGCCGCAACCCGCTCGAGAAACGCCTTCCGGGTCAGGCCGTGAAGATCGCGCACCACGCGGTTGTAAGCGAGGATCTGCATCTGATCATGCGGGAACAAGACCGCAAGAAAATAATTGTAGGGCTCCTCCCCGCAGTGTCCCGCGTTCTCCGCCTTGCGCTCGGCCGCGACGCGGGAAGCGGCGGCGGAACGGTGGTGACCGTCCGCCACGTAGAGGCTGCGCATGGAATCGAACAGTGAGGTCAGACGCTCCACGTGGGAGCGATCCGCGATCACCCAAAGCTGGTGCCGAACACCGTCTCCAGCGCCCACGTCGACCGCCGGCTCGGCAGCCGTCTCGGCCGCCAGAATGGAGTCGACGCCCGGATCAGCCGGGTAGACGAGAAACACTGGTCCGGTCTGTGCATTCAGCGCATTGATCTGGCGGACCCGATCGTCTTCCTTCACCGGGCGGGTAAACTCGTGTTTCTTGATCCGATCCTGGTCGTAGGCCTCGACCGAGGCGGCAGCAACCAGCCCCGTCTGGACATGGCTGCCCATGGTGAGTCGATAGGCATAAAAACAGGGAAGCGAGTCCTGCGCCAGGACATGCTGGGTTCGCATCTGCTGCAGGTTGTCCGCTGCCTTGGCATAGACCCGGGCCGAGTAAGGATCGACCCCCGCCGGCAGGTCCACTTCCGGTCGCGAGATGTGCAGGAAGCTCCAGGGCCGATCCAGCACCAGTTCCCGCGCCTCGGCCTCGCTGACAACATCATAAGGGGGAGCAACAACATCCGCGGCGCGGCCCGCAACCGGACGCAGACCACGGAAAGCTCGGATGAGTGGCATGACGGGCTCCTTGGCGAATCGACTGGCGCATTGTTCCAGATCGACCGCCCGATGTCATCATCCGGCGACCCGCACCGGGTCACCGGTGCAAGCGGCCGGCCGCCGCTACTCGCGCTCCTCAATCCATGCCGCCTGTATCGCCTCCAGAATCTTCTCGCCCGAGTGCTCGGGCGCGTCATCGAACTCGGTGAGCGCAAGCACCCAATTCCGCAGATCGACGAAATTGATGCGCAGCGGGTCGGCCTCCGGGTGCGCCTCGTCCAAGGCGATCGCGAGCTCCAAAGTATCGGTCCATTTCAGGCCCATCACATGCCTCCGCGGGATTCGAATCAATGATGTTCGGATACCATGTTGATCGTATATTTCGGAATCTCGATCACCAGGTCGTCGCTCGCCACCAGCGCCTGGCAGCTAAGTCGGGATTCGGGTTCCAGGCCCCACGCCTTGTCGAGTAGGTCTTCTTCCGCCTCCTCCGCCTCGGCCAGGGAGTCGAATCCCTCCCGAATGATCACGTGGCATGTGGTACAGGCGCAGGACTTTTCACAGGCGTGCTCAATCTCGATACCGTTCTTCAGGGCGGCATCACAGATGCTGATTCCCGGTTCGACCTCGATCAATGCCCCTTCCGGACAGATCTCCTCGTGGGGTAAAAAAATTATTTGTGGCATAGATTCACCTTAACGCTTCGCTGCTACTCGAACTCTTGCGGCTTGTGACCGGCCATAACCTTGCGGATGTTCGCGTTCATCCGACGCTCGACATAGAATTCGCATTCCCGTTCCAGGGACTTGACAGCCGCCGCGATCTGTTTGGCACTGCCTCCTCGAGCGGCTGTCTCGAGCTCGCTCAGGGCTCGCTCGACGACCCGCTTCTCGTCCGCGTTCAGCAGCTGATCCCCATCGCTGCTCAAGGCCGCGTGCAGTGCCTCGATCACCCGATTCGCCTCGACCTGCTGTTCGCGTAGCTTGCGGGCCTCCATGTCTGCCCCGGCGTGGTCGATGGATTCGCGCAACATCTGCTCGATCTCCCTATCGCTCAGCCCGTAGGACGGTTTCACCTCGACACTCGCCCGGACCCCGGAGCTTTCTTCTACCGCCCCCACGCTAAGCAGGCCATCCGCGTCGAC
This sequence comes from Chromatiales bacterium, assembly GCA_024639625.1. Taxonomy (GTDB): domain Bacteria; phylum Pseudomonadota; class Gammaproteobacteria; order Chromatiales; family Chromatiaceae; genus JAHEIA01. The sequence goes on along the minus strand of JAHEIA010000128.1, from coordinate 1,784 downwards.
CTCGAAGGTGACACGAATCCGCGCCGCTCCCGCGGTCATCGGCGGAATCCCTCGCAATTCGAAGCGAGCAAGCGAACGGCAGTCACTGACCAGCTCGCGTTCTCCCTGCAGCACGTGGATCGCCATCGCCGTCTGCCCGTCCTTGAAGGTGGTGAATTCCTGCGCGCGGGCAACCGGGATGGTCGTATTGCGCGGCACGATCTTTTCCACCAAGCCGCCCATGGTCTCGATACCCAAGGACAGGGGAATCACATCCAGCAACAACATTTCGTCGTCTGTCTTGTTGCCGATGAGAACGTCTGCCTGCAGCGCCGCGCCAATGGCGACCACCCGATCCGGATCGATATCGACCAGCGGCTCGGTGCCGAAAAAGGCGCCCACCAGCTCGCGTACCCGCGGCACTCGCGTCGAGCCGCCCACCATGACCACGTCCGCGACCTCGTCCGGACGCAGACCCGCGTCGCGCAAGGCCCTACGGCACGCGGTAAGGGTCTTGCGAATCAATCCGTCGACCAGCTCGTTAAAGCGTTCCCTAGTCAACTCGCCGGTCCAGCTACTGCCATCGTCCAGGCGGACCTCAATCGCCGCCACTCGGTGCTGCGACAGGGTTTCTTTGGCGATGCAGGCGCTGCGCATCAAGCGACGTAACAAGCCATGCCCTGCATCGTCCTGAATCCCCGCCTGCTGCATGATCCACTCCGCCACCGTGCGATCCAGATCATCGCCACCGAGCGCGGAATCCCCCCCCGTGGCAAGTACCTCGAACACCCCCCGGTGCAGCCGCAGAATGGATATATCGAAGGTGCCGCCACCGAGGTCGTACACCGCGTGAATACCATCCGACCCGAGATCGAGGCCATAGGCCACGGCTGCGGCTGTCGGTTCGTTCAACAGCCGCAGCACGTGCAATCCTGCCAAGCGCGCCGCGTCTTTGGTCGCCTGACGCTGGGCCTCGTCGAAATAGGCTGGTACCGTGATCACCACACCCTCGAGCGGGCCACCGAGGCTCTCCTCGGCACGCTGGTCCAGGACCTTGAGGATCTCCGCCGATACTTCGACCGGGCTCACCTCCCCTGCCACGGTCCGAATACGCGGCATGCCCGCCTGTTCGGCGGCAAAATCATAGGGTAGGCGAGAGCCAAGCGATTTCAGGTCGGCGATCCCGCGTCCCATCAGACGCTTTACGGAAACGACCGTATTCAGTGGATCCTCGGCAGCGGCCGCCTTGGCCGCTTCGCCGACTTCTACGCCGGCCTCCCGGTAACGCACCACGGAAGGCAGGAGATGCCGCCCCTGCGCATCCGGCAAGGTGAGCGCTTCCCCGGAGCGCACGGCCGCCACCAATGAATTCGTTGTCCCGAGATCGATCCCGGCCGCTAAGCGACGCTCGTGGGGCGCCTGGGTCTGCCCCGGCTCCGCGATCTGTAGTAGTGCCATATGCTCCCCCGTCAGACGACGTCTTCGAGTTCCGCCTCGAGGTCTGCCGCCTGGCTGTGCAGCTTCTCCAAAAACTGCATCTCGTGCACGATCTCTCGCGCCCGTTCCAGGTGTTCCGGGGTCTGTGTCTCGAAGTGAATCGCCAGCTGGCCGACAAGCTGCTTCATCTTCGCGTCAAGCCGCTCCATCAATTCGTTGACCGCAAGCCGGGGATCCGTCTGACCGGATACGGCCTCGAGTTCTTCGCGCAACGCCATCTGTTCCATGAGGAAATCCGGGTCAATCGAGGTCCGCGTCGACGCTTCCGGATCGATGTTTTGGAGCGACAACAGATACTTGGCCCGCGC
>JAHEIA010000127.1 GCA_024639625.1 Chromatiales bacterium | reverse complement strand
CGCCTAATTCGCGCTTGATCTGCGCGCTGACCTCGCTCATGTCTGCGCGCCCCTGTACCTTGGGTTTGATCTGCGCCATTACCTTGCCCATGTCGCGGATGGTTTGCGCACCGGTGCTACTGATGGCATCTGCGATCAGCTTTGCGACGGCCTCGTCGCTCAGTGCCTCGGGCAGGTAGCCCTGGATCACCGTCAGCTCGAAGGCCTCTTGCTCCGCAAGATCGACGCGACCGGCCTTGTCGTATTGACTGATGGATTCGCGTCGTTGCTTGACCATCTTGTCGAGGACTGTGAGAACCTGATTGTCGTCGAGCTCCGTACGCTCGTCGACCTCACGTTGTTTGATGGCGGCCAGGATGAGGCGTATGGTCCCCAGCTGCCTCTTGTCGCCCGCCTTCATGGCGGACTTCATGTCCTCTTGAACCCGTTGTTTCAGCATCTGCCCGGGTACAGAGTTCAGTATTGGCGTTCCCAGCGGCGGGATTCGCGGGAGAGCTTCTTTTGGTGCCGCTTGACCGCAGCAGCTGCCTTGCGCTTCCGTTCGGTGGTAGGCTTTTCGTAGAATTCACGGCGCCGGACCTCGGCCAGAACACCCGCCTTTTCGCAGGAGCGCTTGAACCGGCGCATGGCGACTTCGAAAGGCTCGTTTTCTTTGACTCGTACATTCGGCATGTTGCTGTGTTACCTCTGATCGATCGTATGCTTGGTGTTGCACAAGAGTTGGAAACGCGAAATTCTACTGTTTGACGCCGGCGTTTGCAAAGAACATTTGGGAAAGGGCGATGCGGGTTCTGGGAATTGAAACCTCTTGTGATGAAACCGGGGTCGCTGTCTACGACCATCGACAGGGGTTGCTTGCCCATACCTTGTATAGCCAGATCGGTGTCCACGCGGAGTTTGGCGGGGTGGTTCCGGAACTCGCGTCAAGGGATCATGTGCGCAAGACCGTACCCTTGGTCGCCGAGACGCTGGAGCGGGCCGGGCTCCAGGGCAGGGACATCGATGGGGTTGCCTATACCGCGGGGCCCGGCCTGGTCGGCGCATTGTTGGTCGGGGCTGCGATCGGCCGCAGTCTGGCTTGGGGCTGGGGGGTGCCGGCGGTGCCGGTGCATCACATGGAGGGTCACCTGCTTGCGCCGATGCTCGAGGAGCCTCGCCCCGGGTTTCCTTTCGTCGCCCTGTTGGTGTCGGGCGGGCACACCCAGTTGGTCGAAGTGCAAAGCGTCGGCCGCTATCGCATGTTGGGGGACTCGCTCGACGATGCCGCCGGCGAGGCCTTCGACAAGACTGCGAAGCTGCTCGGTCTGCCTTACCCCGGAGGGCCGGAACTGGCTCGCCTGGCGGAAAAGGGACGGCCTGACCGCTTTCGCTTCCCGCGCCCGATGACGGATCGGCCGGGCCTCGATTTCAGCTTCAGCGGTTTGAAGACCTTCGCGCTGCATACCCTGCAACGGGAGCTGGCAGATGCCGAGATCCCAACCCAGGAACGGGAGCAGATCAAGGCCGACATCGCGTATGCCTTCGAGCAGGCCGTCGTGGAGACCCTGGTCATCAAGTGCCGACGCGCCCTGGACGAAACCGGCAGCCGTACCCTGGTCCTCGCGGGGGGGGTCAGCGCCAACCGAAGATTGCGTGAACGCATGCGCGAAGCGATCGCCGGCGAGGCGGGGGAGGTCTTTTACCCGCGGCCCGAGTACTGCACCGACAACGGGGCCATGATCGCCTTCGCCGGCGCGCAGCGTCTGCTCGGCGGCCAGCAAGAGCCCTTGCGTTTCGCCGTCGATCCACGGTGGCGCCTGGTCGACCTGCCGGCCATCGACCGGCGGCGCTGACCCAGGGGCGTTGCGGCGCCGCACGCTTGCACAGCAGCCTCGCACGGGCGAAGCGGCGTTGCCTCGCCGATCCCGCGCGCCCGATGCGTCGGGCGCATCTTGGCGTCAGGACGAATCCCGGTCGGGGCCGATGCCGTCCTCGGTGCCTCGCAGCAGGTTGCGAATATTTGAACGGTGCCGCCAGAAAAGCATCAGTGTCATGACAAAGGACATCGCGAGCAACGGCGGCGCGGGCCAGAACCACCAGATCACCAGGGGAGCACAAGCCATCGAAACCAGGCCGGCGGCGGACGAGATCTTAAGCACCAGGGCCATCAACAGCCAGATCGCGGCTACGCTGCCCCCGATCTGCCAGCCCAGCCCGAACTGGGTGCCGAGCGCAGTTGCCACCCCTTTGCCGCCCCGGAAGCGGAAGAATACCGGGTACAGGTGCCCGAGGAAGGCGGCCATCGCGACGAGAGCGATGACGCTCGCCGGCCGGTCCATGAGTTGGGCCACTAGGACGGGAAGGAATCCCTTCAAACTGTCGCCGACAAGGGTGATCGCGGCGGCCTTCTTGCCGCCGAAGCGCAGGACGTTGGTTGTTCCCGGATTCTGCGATCCTTCGGTACGCGGGTCCGGTAGCCCCATCAGGCGGCAGACGATGATGGCGCTGGAGATGGAACCCGCCAGATAGGCGGCGAGGACGAGGATCAGGTCGGACATGGCAATGGTTTCCGAACAGGCGGCGCCAGCGGCTTTGTAGGCTATTGGGGCCCTATTCTACCGGGTTTGTGATAAAACAGGGGCCTGCGCGGCGGCGATTGCCCCGTCGCTTCCCTGGATTCGAAAGAGATACTAGAGAGCTACATGGACATCATCTTCGTGCGCGATCTGCGGGTCGAGACCGTTATCGGCATCTACGATTGGGAGCGCAAAATCAAGCAGCAGGTCATCCTGGATCTGGAGATGAGCAGCGACGTGGCGCGCGCCGCGGCGAGCGATCGGATCGAAGATGCCCTGAACTACAAGTCGGTGGTCAAGCGCCTGGCCGGCTTCGTCGGCGAGAGCCAGTTCCAATTGGTGGAGACGCTGGCAGAGCGGTGTGCCGAGATCGTACGCCAGGAGTTCTCTGTCCGCTGGGTGCGCCTGAGCGTGAACAAGGTCGGAGCGCTGAGTGGCGCGCGCGACGTCGGGGTCGTCATCGAGCGTGGCGACCGCCCCTGATATGCCGCGGGTCTGGGTCAGTATCGGTAGCAATATCGACCGCGAAAACAATATTCGAGCGGCGGTGTCCGGCTTGCGCCGAAGCTTCGGTGATCTGATTCTGTCCTCGGTTTACCAGACCGAGGCGGTGGGTTTCGAAGGGGCCCCTTTTTTCAATCTGGTGGCTGGATTCGAAAGCGACCGGCCGGCGCAAGTGATTGCGGACCAATTGCGCGCGATCGAGGATTCCTGCGGTCGTGTGCGCGGAGAGGAAAAGTTCGCCCCGCGCACCCTGGATCTCGACCTGCTGACCTATGGCGGCGAGATCGTACGCAACGGCGGTCTGGAGATTCCTCGGGCGGAGATCCTCGAATACGATTTCGTGCTCGGCCCACTCGCCGAGGTGGCGGCGGCGGAAATGCATCCGCTGGTGGGCCGCACCTACGGCCAGTTGTGGAACGAGACCCAGGACAAGGGGGCTGCGCTGCACCGGGTCGAAGTCGATCTCGGCTAGCCAGTTGGACAGGGGTATTACTGCTGCAGGGTGCGTCCGCCGTCCACTGCGATCACCTGGCCCGTGATATAGGGCGCGTCGCGGACGAGGAACAGCACGGTGCGGGCGATATCTTCCGGCGCACCTGCGCGCTTTAGCGCGGTGCGCGCCAGGATCTCCTGTTTGGTTTGCGGGCTTAATCGGTGCTTCGGCCACAAAATGGCGCCCGGGGAGACACCGTTGACCCTGACCTCGGGACCCAGTTCCCGTGCCAGCGACTTGACCAACATGGCATTTGCCGCCTTGGCGATCGAGTAGATCGGGTACTCTTTGAGCGGCCGCAGGGAGTGGATGTCTACCAGGTTGACGATGCAGCCGCGGCGTGCCCGAAGCAGTGGCGCCGCTGCTTGCGCGAGGAAGAAAGGCGCTTTTAGGTTGCTGCCGATGAGGTCGTTCCACTGTTCTTCGGAGGCGTCTTCCAGTGGGGTGGGATAGAAGCTCGACGCATTGTTCACCAGCACGTCCAGACCGGAGAATGTTTCGACAGCGGACTCGATCAAACGCGGGATCTGGTTGATGTCGTTGAGGTCCGCCTGGGCGAGCACTACGGACTCGGGACGTTGCGACTCCAGCTCCTGCTTCAACGCTGCCGCTTGTTTCCGCGAACTCAGGTAGTGGATCAGGATATTCATCCCCGCGCCGTGCAGGGCGCGCGCGGTCTGCGCGCCGATGCGGTGCGCCGCCCCGGTGATCAAGGCGGTCTTTCCGGCTACTCCGGACTCGTTTTGCGTCATGTCGAAGCTCCGTGCTTGAATATGCGCACACTGTAACCTGAATCCGCTCGGGCGGCACACCCGGCGAGTGCTACGGAGCATCGACCGATGGACAGCGAACTCCCGCGGCCCAGCGCCGAAGAGCTGGCGCACAGCGAACGTCTGGCCGGGCGGATCCGCCGGCAGATCGAGGTCGCGGGTGGTGTGCTGCCGTTCGATCGCTTCATGGAGTCGGCGCTGTATGCGCCGGGCCTGGGCTACTACGTGGCGGGGAGTCGGAAATTCGGCAGTGACGGAGATTTCGTCACAGCCCCGGAGATCTCACCGCTGTTCGGGCAGTGCCTGGCACGGCAGACTGTGCAGGTGCTGGACTCGCTTGGCGGGGGAGACGTGCTGGAGTTTGGCGCGGGCTCCGGGATCTTGGCGGCAGAACTCCTGGCGGAGATGGAGGCGCTCGGCCACTTGCCCAGGCGTTACTCGATCCTCGAGCTGAGCCCGGATCTGCAGCAACGGCAGCGCGAGACCCTTGCCCGGCGGGTTCCCGATCTTCTGCCGCGCGTCGAATGGTTGCGCGATTTGCCGCAGGAGTTTTGCGGTCTGGTGTTGGCAAATGAGGTCTTGGATGCCATGCCGGTTCAGCGTTTCCGGGTGGGCGCGCAGGGATTTGAAGAAGAGTTCGTCGCCTGGCGCGAGGACGGCTTTTCCCCGGTCTTCGGCCCGGTCACCAGCCCTCATCTGGCGCCCGCTCTCGGGCGGCTGCGGCAACAGGGTCTGGAGCTGTCAGCGGGCTACGGTTCGGAGATCAATCTCCGCGCCGCGGCCTGGATCCAGGCGCTGGCCCAATCGCTGGGACGCGCCGCGGTGCTGCTCATCGATTATGGGTTTCCCCGTCGCGAGTATTATCATCCACAACGCTCCATGGGCACCTTGTTGTGCCACTACCGGCATCGCGTTCACGCCAACCCCTATATACTGCCGGGTCTCCAGGATATAACCGCCCACGTGGATTTTACCGCTATCGCGGAGGCCGCCTGTGCAGCCGGGTTCCGGCTGGCCGGGTATACCACCCAGGCGCATTTTCTCATCGGATGCGGCCTCGACGGATTGTTCGCCCGCTCGGACCCCGAAGACCTGGTTCGCCATCTCGGCCTGGTGCAGGAGGTCAAGAAGCTTACCTTGCCCACCGAGATGGGGGAGAGCTTCAAGGTTCTCGGCTTGCTCTGGGATCTCCAGATCGCGGCGATGGGTTTCGCTCCTCTCGACCTGCAGGATCGCCTCTGCCTCGAGCGGGCGAGCCCTTGAGGACCGGGTGAAACGCCGTAAGAACCCGGCCGGCAGGGTCCGGATACGCGGCTGGGGGTACCGGTTTCTGCTCGTCGGCGCCTCGCTCTTGAGCGGGTGTTCCACGTTGGGTTACTACGCGCAGGCGGTTCACGGCCATCTCTCGTTGCTTGAGCGGAGCCGGCCGGTCGCTGACCTCGTGCAAGACCCCGAGACCCCGGCATCTCTGCGCCATCGTTTGGCCGGGTTGCTTACGATACGCGAATTCGCCAGTCGGGAGTTGTTGCTTCCCGATAACGCGAGCTACCGCGGCTATGCCGAGCTCGAAGGCGACTCCGTCGTGTGGACGGTAACGGCAGCAGGCGAGTTTTCCGTCGATGCGAAGCGTTGGTGTTACCCGGTGATTGGCTGTGCCAGCTATCGGGGTTATTTTTCCCGCGCGGCAGGGCAGACGCTGGCCGACGAGCTGCGCCGCCAGGGCCTCGACGTGGCGCTGGCCGGTGTTCCTGCGTACTCGACCCTGGGTTGGACCGACGACCCACTCCCAAGCACGGTTATCGATTGGCCCGAGGCCCGCTTGGCAGGGCTCGTGTTCCACGAACTTGCGCACCAGGAACTATACGTGCGCGATGACAGCGCCTTCAACGAAGCCTTCGCCAGCAGTGTGGAGCAGGTGGGGGTGGAGCGCTGGCTGCGTAGCCGGGGAGACCTGCCTGGGCTGCAGGAGTGGAGCCTTCAGCGCCGGCGCGAACAGCAGTTGATCGAACTCTTGCTGGCAGTGCGCCAACGGCTCAAGGCGCTGTACGCGCGGCATCTCGATGCCCAGGAAACACGAGAGCGCAAGGCCGCGGAGGTACGTAGGCTGGAACAAGAGTACCTGAAGCTGAAACAGCGCTGGGGGGGTTATGATGCTTTCGATCCCTGGATGCAGCGCTTGCCGTGGAACAATGCAAGATTGGCCACGGTCGCCACCTATCATGACCTGGTTCCGGGGTTCATGCGCTTGCTGCAACAGCAGCAGGGAGATCTAGCGGGTTTCTATCGGGCCTGCCGTCATCTCGGGAGCATGGATCCTGCGCAGCGCAGGCGCACCCTGCAGGCCCTCGCCAGTTCGGATCAATAGGCCTTGCGCAGTCGTTGCAGCCGCGCGCGTTCGGAGTGCTGTCCGAGATAGCCTGGGACGACACTCTCGATGTCTGTCGGGCGGATCCCTAGGTCGGGCAGGGCGTTTTCGGCGCAGACGCTGTCTTGCTGCAACGAAAGGTAATTGTCGAAGGAAAAGGGTTTGCCGGGCAGCAAACCCAGGACCCGCGCCTGCAATCGCGACAGGCCATCCCCAAGCCCGACAATCCGGCTGCGCAAGCCAAGCTGGTCGCGCGTGTAGAGCACTAGCTCACGCAGCGTGAACGTCCGCGGGCCACAGAGGTCGTAGCGCCGCCCGTAGCAATCGGCATTGTCCAGCGATCGGGCAATGGCCTCGGCTACATCGCCGACATACACAGGTGCGAAACGCGACTCCGGGCAGGCGAGCGGAAACACCATCGGCGCAAGACTCAGCAGCCCCGCGAAGCGGTTGAAGAAGCTGTCGTGGCGTCCGAAAATCACCGACGGGCGGAAGCTGGTGACATGGATGCTCGCCTGGCCGAGGGTGTGGGCGTGGTTTTCGCCCTCCCCCTTGGAGCGTAAGTAGTCGCTGCCACCCTGGCTCTGATCGGCGTTCAGCGCACTCATGTGCACCAATCGTTTGACGTCCGCGCTGCGACAAGCCTTTACGATGAGCTCCACCAGTTCGACGTGAGCGCGACGAAAGGTTTCGGTCTTGCCGCGTTCGTTGAGGATGCCCACGAGATTGATCACTGCCGAGCAGTCCGCGAACTGGGCGGCCAGGGAGTCTGCGTCGAGTGGGCCCGCGGAACGGAGTTCGGTGCCCGGGATCAATGCGAGATCCCGGTTTCTCTGCACATGTCGGGTGATGATCCGGCAGCGAATCCCGTCTGCAGCGAGCCGGTAGATCAAAGATCGCCCAACGAAGCCGGTTCCACCAAGAACACAAACCCTGCTAACCTGCATTTCAATCGCGTCCCATTTCCGGTCAAGCAGCGATCTCTTTTTTCGTCCTGCCGGGGCCGATAAGAACATCGTGCGGATGTCGCAAATTTAGCCATGTTTTCCGTCGAATCACAACCTCGGGGCGCATTATGGAGTGGATTCAGGGGTACGAGCTGATCTCGTATCTAAGCGTGGGACTGGTCGCCGGGGTGCTCGCGGGGCTGATGGGCATCGGCGGCGGACTGGTGATCGTGCCTGCCCTGATCTGGGTCTTCGGCTCCTTGCGATTCGAGAACGCCTTGCTGGTGCACCTCGCCGTGGGCACGTCGCTCGCGACCATTGTTGTTACCGGGCTGTCGTCGGTGGTGGCGCACCACAAGCGGGGCGCCGTACGCTGGGATCTTGTGGCGCGACTGACCCCTGGCATCCTGCTCGGCGCGTTCCTCGGCGCCCTGATCGCGGATCATCTGAGCGAGATCTGGTTGCGGCGCGTTTTTGCCTCGTTCCTGTTACTGGTCGCGATC
>JAHEIA010000126.1 GCA_024639625.1 Chromatiales bacterium | reverse complement strand
TTTCCGGTAGTTGCGCGCTCCAGTCGCGAACGGCTGGAACCAGCAACTCCGGAAACCCATCCGGACTGCACCGAGGTCCTCTGAACTTCTCAAAACGGACTGTTACGGTGCAGCATCCGCGATTCCTTGCGTATTGGTCTGCTGACCGACATATTGCCGACGCTCGGGCGAGTTCCCGAGGGGGGCAGGAACATGCTGAAAGCGGACCTTCTCCGGAAGTACATCCACCAGAGATCTCTAGGCACCAAAGTCGCTGCTACGAGGGTAACCGACCGTCAGTCGCGATCTTTCTCTGTCGTACAGTTCGCGATGGCAGCTCGCCGAAAAGATGTCGATAATTCGCCGCGAACTGACTGTGGTGCTAGAAACCGAAGGCAGATGCCACGTCACCAACACTTGTATATTCGCCGGATTACTGCCGTTAGGCGAAATTACAACTACAACCCGTTAGCTCAGGGGCTTTGCGACGAAATTTTCCCGTTCCGTGGGTCGCAACTCCCCTCTGACTCTCCTTACGTCAACCGCCTCCCGATTATGCCCACATATACCGACAACGGGACTGGATTCGCCGCCACCCGAAAGGACGGCGCGGCATAATCCCGGTCCCGGCATGATGCGCATGCTCATGCAGCGCTGCTCCTCGAAACCCCGCTGATCCGGAAGCTGGATCAGACCGCAGGCCACCCGGCAATGGGGTCGGATCCGATATATCCACGGATCGGTTGTCTCGCTCGCACCCTTGATCCCCGCGGGAGCGTCGCGCAAGAGGCAATACGCCGCAACGACGGGGGCGCTGTCGCCGCCGTCGAATCCCTTGTCAGGGCACACTCGGCAGCTTGGGCGCCGCCTCGACCAGCGACCTGGTGTACGCCTGCTGCGGCGAACGGAACAGATCGTCGCAGCGGCCCTGTTCCACCACCCGCCCCCCGTGCATGACCAGTACCTCGCTGCAGAGCCGTTCCACCACCGCAAGGTCGTGTGAGATGAACAAATAGGTGAGATCCAGCTCGCTGCGCAGCCGGCGCAGCAGCGCCAAAATCTGTGCCTGAATCGAGACATCCAGAGCAGACACCGGCTCGTCGAGAATCAGCCCTACAGGCCGCACCGAGAGCGCTCGGGCAAGAACCACGCGCTGCGCCTGTCCGCCGGAAAGCTCGTGGGGATATCGGTCGCGCAGGCTTGTGCTCAGACCCACCTGATCGAGCACTTCAGCAACGCGCCTCGCGCGTTGCCCGAACGACTGATCAAGCAGCATCGCAAGCGGTGCCTCAATGATCCGGCCCAGCGTATGTCGCGGATTGAGTGAGCTTTGGGCATCCTGGAACACGTACTGCACCTTGCGCCAGCACTGCCGCCACTCGCTGCGTGAGAAACCTGCCGTTGGGCGTCCCTGCCAGAACAGCTCTCCGCTCGTGGGAGCGTCGAGCCCGATGAGAATGCGCGCCAGCGTAGACTTTCCGCAGCCAGATTCACCGACCAATCCCAGGTTGGCGCCTCGCGCCAGTGTCAGCGCAACACGGTCAAGAGCGACCGTGTCGCGCCGCGGGCCCGGCCGCCAGCCCGCGCCCCGGGTGAACACCCTGCTGATGCCGCGCGCCTCGATCAACGCAGCCATGTTTCCAGCTCCCCGGCGCGGATGCAGCGCACCCGGTGTCGCTCGCCTATCGATCTCAGCTCGATCATGCCTGTGCGGCAGTTGTCCTGCACATGGTTGCAGCGAGGCGCGAAGTGGCAACCGAGCGGGAGATCATTGAGCGCCGGCGGCTGGCCCGCGATGGGTGTCAGGGCCTTTTCCGGCCGTCCCAATTCGGGAGCACAGGCGAGCAGGCCACGCGTATACGGATGGGCCGGACTCGAGAGCAGCCTTTTAATGCCCCCCTCCTCCACTACGCGCCCTGCATACATCACCAGAGCGCGGTCGCACAACTGCCCGACGAGCGCGAGATCGTGGCTGATGAAGATCAGTGCTGCATCGCGTTCCTCGCACAAGGCATACAAGAGATTCAGAATCTGCGCCTGCACCGTCACGTCGAGGGCGGTAGTGGCTTCATCTGCGATGATAAGCGCCGGATCGTTGGCCAGGGCCATGGCGATGAGCACCCGCTGGCGCATGCCTCCGGACAGCTCGTGCGGATAGGCATTGACGCGATCGCGCGGCCTGTCGATGCGCACCTGCTCGAGCAGCTCTAACGCTCGTCGCCGCGCCGCCTTGCAATCGATGCCCTGATGCACGCGCAGGACCTCCACGATCTGCGCGCCAATGGGTAGCACCGGATTCAAAGCGGTCAGGGGATCCTGGGGGATGTAGGCAATGCGTCCACCCCGGAGACGGCGGCGCGCTTCGTCCGCTTGTTGCAGGAGGTCCGTGCTCTCGAACAGTACGCATCCGCTGACGATGCGCCCAGGCTGCGGCACCAACCCCAGCAACGAGAGCGCGGTGACCGTCTTGCCGCAACCTGATTCGCCCACGATTGCAATACGCTCGCCGGCGCCAACATCGAAGGTCACGTCATCCACTGCGCGGTAGATCCCGTCTTCCTGCGGGAAATGGGTGGCCAACCCCACGACCCGCAGCAACACGTCCGGTTGGCGTCGGGATCGGGTCGCATCCCGGTCGACGGCCTGCAGCGCGGGTTGCGATCCTCCTTCCGCTTTCAGGCGAGGGTCGAGAAGGTCGCGCAGCCCATCGCCGACGAGATTGATGCCGACCGCCACGATCAGAATCACAGCGCCGGGAAGCATGGCCACTCTGGGCACGGTGGTAAGAAACTCTCGACCGGTACCCAGCATGCTGCCGAGGTCGGCCATCGGCGGCTGGGCGCCGAGGCCCAGGAAGCTCAAGCCCGCGGTCTCCAGGATCATCCAGGCAAGATTGGTCGACGCCATGATCACCACTACCGGCAGAACGTTCGGCAGCAGCTCGCGCAACAGGATGTACCCGTCTCCGGCCCCGGTAAGTCGGGCCGCGTCGATGAACTCGCGCTCGGCAAGCCCCACCACCGTGCCGCGCACCGTGCGGGCGAAGAACGGAACATTGACCACCGCGATCGCGATCATCGCGTTCCGCAGACCCGGCCCCAGGGCCGCCACGATGGCGAGCGCAAGCAGTAGATACGGGAAGGCCAGCAACACGTCGATACCGCGCATCAGCACGCTGTCCAGCCAGCCGCGGAAATAGCCCGCCACGAGCCCGATGACGGTGCCCAACAGCGCGGCGATCGACACGGCGAACAAACCGATGGCCAGGCTGGTACGAGTCCCCCAGACCAGGCGCGACAGCAGATCCCGTCCAAGCTGATCGGTCCCGAGAAGGTGATCCTCGCTACCCGCAGGCAGCATGCGCAGGCTTAGATTCGTGGCGTAGGGATCGGCCAGCGGCAGCGTCGGGGCAGCGAGCGCTAGCGCCATCACAACGGCAACCAGCGACAGTCCGAACAACGCGAGACGATTGCCGCGAAAACGGCTCCAGCCCGCCGAGCGCCACGCTGCGCGGATGGCTGTCCCGTTCACCGCCGGCGTATCCGCGGGTCCAGTGCGTGCTGCAGCACGTCGGCGAGCAGATTCACCAACACGTAGGCGGACGCCAACACCAGGACACCGCCCTGCACCAACAGCAGATCGCGGCTTGAGATGGCGTCCACCAGCATACGACCCATCCCCGGCCACTGAAACACCGTTTCGATGTACACCGCACCGCCTAAAAGAAAGCCCGCCTGGAGACCGATTACCGGCACCATCCTGCCGAGCATGTTGAGGAAGGCGTGCTTATAGAGCACCTGACGCTCCGTCAGTCCCTTGGCCCGAGCCATGCGTACATAGTCCTGGGACAACTCCTCGAGCATAGCGCCGCGGCTCAGGCGCGCGAGCACGCCTGTCGCCACCACGGCGAGGCTGATCGCCGGCAGCAGTAGGTGTTGCAGCAGGTCGATGAGACCGCCCCCGGCGTACACCGAGAACATGCCGCTAACCGGCAGCCAGTGAAGCCACACGGCAAACACCAAGATCAGCAGCAGGGCGAGCCAGAATTGAGGCACGGAGATGCCCAACAGCACCAGGAAGGTCAACACCTGGTCCTGCCATCGGCGCCGATGGGCGGCGGCGACCACTCCGGCACCAAGCCCCAATACCACGGACAGCGCCAGGGCCGCGGCGGCCAGCAGAAGGGTCGGTCCGATGCGCTCCCCGATCTCCTCGACTACCGGTCTTTGCAGCGCGACCGAACGGCCGAGATCGCCCTGCAAGACATTGCCGAGCCAGATGAAGAAACGCCGCCACAGGGGCTCCTCCAGACCCAGCTCATTACGCAGGGAGGCCAACGACTCAGGCGTGGCGTAGGGGCCCAGAATGGCCAGCGCGGGGTCACCGGGAAGCAACGCCATGATCAGGAATACCACCAGCGAGATCCCGAACAAGACCGGGATCAGCTGCAACAGGCGGCGCAGAATGTATCCGTTCATGGCTCAGCTCTTGTGGACGTCGCGCAGCAACAGAAAGAAGGAAGGCTGCAACGCGAAACCCTTCACGCGGCATGTGGTGACCGCGTTCTGCCGCCAGCTGGCTACGAACGCCCAGGGCGCATCTTCGCGTACCAGGCGCTGCAGCTCCCGGTACAGACGCCCGCGCTCGTCGCGGTCCGTGGTCATGCGAGCTTGCTCGATTAGGGTATCGACGCGGGCGTTTTCGTAGTAGCCGGAGTTGAACCCGCCGTTCTCCGGCGCGGCCGCGCTGCGCAACGCCAGATAGGGCAGCGTGTCCGGATCGTTCGTCATCCACGCCATCTCCGCCATGTCCGCCTGCCCGTCCAACCCCTGGTTAACCTTGCCCAGGAAGGTATTCCACTCGTAGGTCTCGATGCGCACATCCAGCCCCACCTCGGCCAAGTCGCCTTGGATGGCGGCAGCCATCTGCACGGGAGCCAGCATGCCCGAGCCACTCGTCGGCGCCAGCAGGCGTACCGTTACGCGGCCGCCCAACCCGGCTTCGCGAAGCAGGGATCGGGCGCGTTCGGGATCATGTGGGTAAGGCTCGATCCTTTCGTCGTATGCCCAGCCGAAGGCCTTCGGTACGGGTCCGGCGGCCACCGTGGCGGTGCGCTGGAGCACATTCTCCACCAGTGCGCGCTTGTCGATAGCATAGTTCACCGCCTGTCGCACCCGCCGATCGCTAAATGGCCCGCTCCGGGTATTCAGAATCAGGAACCATAGATGCGGGCCGGTCTGCTCATGAACCCGGAAACGCGGATCGCTGCGCAGAAGCGAGACGTTGTCGGGGGACAATTCCGTGACGATATCGATACCGCCGGCCATCAGCTCCGCGACGCGGGTCATGGGATCGATCAGCGGGCGGAACACCAACACGCGCGGCCGGGCCACTTCACCCCAATAGTCCGGGTTGCGTTCCAGCAGCACCCGTCGTCGCGGTTGCCACTCCACGAAGCGAAACGGGCCGGTTCCCGCTGGCCGTCTGCCATAGTCGATGCCGTAGCGGCGCACCGCTGCCGGCGAGACCATGAGCCCCGTGGGATAGGCCAGGTTGGAGAGCAACGGAGCAAAAGGCTCGGCCAGCTCGAAGACCACGGTGTAGGCGTCGATCGCCTGGACGTTTTCGACCTTGTCGAAGAAGAACGCAAGTGGGAACGGGCCGGTATGGTGATAAGGGTGATCTTCGTTAAGGAGCCGTTCGAAGTTGAATTCGACGGCACTTGCGTCGAACACGGTGCCGTCGTGGAAGCGCACGTCCTCGCGCAGGAAGAACGTGTACTGCCGCCCGTCGTCGCTGAGCTCCCAGCGGCGCGCCAGTGCCGGCTCCGGCTCCAGGGTGCCCTCGCGGAAACGCACTAGGCCCTCGTATAGGTTTACCGAAATACGGAAGTCATTTAGGGAGGTGGCTACGTGGGGATCGAGAGATTTCGGCTCTGCGGTCTGTCCGATGACCAGGACGTCGTCCGGGCGGCGGTCCCCTTCTGGTGTACAGGCCGCGGCAGTGAAAAGTGCGCCGAGAATCAGCACGAGCCAAGCGAACGAAGCGGGCATGTTATCTAGGCGTTTGCGCATGAAAGCATGGGTGTAATGAAGCGACGCGCATCGTCCAGCGCAGTGTAGCAAATCCGTGTCCGCGCAGGCCCAGTGGGAAGGCATTCGGATTATTGCTTGGCGCCCAGGAGAACCCTCCGCTTGAGCGACCGATCCGCGGTCCTATTGATGCATCTCATTAACACAACACACTGTCTACATTACTATTTTATCGAGAAGCAGCCGGGGAACGGAAAAAGAGAGGAGGTTATCATGTCAGCGATATCTGCAAAGTGGCCAACTGTTTTATTTGTTGGTGTCCTAGTCGGTGGCTCGGTCTCAACCATGGCATTGGCCGAAAGGAAATTCGACGCGGCCGATGTCGAAGGTGTGTACCCTTATGTGGCGACCTACACACGGGATTCGGGTGAGCATTGCCAAAGCTATGGCACCCTGACGTTCGACGGCATAGACGAAGTCCGCCTCGACTCCAATGACGCGTGCGATGGCGGTCCAGTCAAGTCGGAAACCCATTTCCGTGATTACGATGTCGACCTTAGTGGCCAAGTACGAATCTTCGAGGTCTCGGACGGCAGCACCGATTGCCAGTTGGTGAACAAAGGCGACACACTGCTGTGCCATGGCGCCAATCGTTCGGATCTGTGGAACCTCATGGCAGTTGGCGCGAGAGTAGATTAGCTACCGGACCCAAAAAACACGTTAGGGGTAGCCTGGAGAACCGACAAACCAATCTGAATCTGAGGGAAAAATTTGAAATTGTTGATAGGAGGAGTCAAAAGGCCCAGGGTCGAATATTGCGCTCATCGCGAACAGGACAAAGCTCTCTTCCTGTAACGGAAGTTGCAAACGAATCGACCACGCTCCCTTTTACCCAGAAAAGGTGGTGCTCGTGGCCTTTTGCTACGCCTCAGCTATTTCTGGTAGGTACCGACAAGCTCCGCCTGCGCAATAATATGGCCCTGCATCGCCGATTCCACCTCCGCCTTGGTAGGTGTATTCAGTCCCTCGAGCGCCTCGTCCAGGGCGTACAGCTTGTGGAAATAGCGGTGGCGCCCGATGGGCGGGCACGGCCCC
This sequence comes from Chromatiales bacterium, assembly GCA_024639625.1. Classification (GTDB taxonomy): domain Bacteria; phylum Pseudomonadota; class Gammaproteobacteria; order Chromatiales; family Chromatiaceae; genus JAHEIA01. Next base: position 1,039 of record JAHEIA010000126.1, on the reverse strand, counting down.
CCATAGCCGGTGCGCTGCCAGTCGTTCCGGCCCTCTTCCGTGCCGGGGGGAAGCTCCTTCGGCTGCACGCCCTCAGGTAGACCGGAAACACCCGGCGGTATGTTGTACAGAACCCAATGGACCCAGGTCATCTTCGGGGCCCGCGGATCCGGAGCATCCGGATCATCGACGATCAGCACCAAACTCTGTGCTTTCTCGGGTACACCCGACCAGGTTAAACCGGGAGAGAGGTCCAGGCCCTGACAGGTATACTTGGAAGGAATCGTCTCTCCGTTAGCGAAAGCGTTGGATTCGAGCGTGAGGGCCATGGTTTCCTCCGCATGTGCCAGGCTGGCGTCCGTGATAACAAGATGAGCGGACACGAGGGTTGCCAGAAAGAGCAGGCCTCGGATCCAGCGAGAAGCGTGATGTGGTGAGTGTTGCTTCACATTTACCTCGTTCCTTCCCGAGTTCTCTTGGTAACACTAGCACAAGACCCGATACCTGGAGATCGCAGTACCGAAGCGGATATCCCGCGCTTGATTGACGCGGGTCAGCTAGAGCACGTCCGTCTCTATCGAAAGGCGCCATTTTGGCCCCGATTCCTGGACACAAGCCAAGTCCGATCTTTACATTCCCTCCAGGCGCCGAGATACCCCGACCGGGGAGATAACCCACTCGCTGGATTGCTAGCAGTAATGGATCGCTGCCAGCCTGTGGACGTCGGCGACCAGGTTTCACGCGTAGTGCGGGGCGGCCCGCTCGACGCTCGCCCAGGACTTTGCCTAAGCTCCTCCCCTTGGCATCGCAGCTGAGCCCTGTTGTTCTGTATCTGGCCTCTGCCTGTCGGGTAGATTATGCTCAGGCTGACAACCGGAATCGAATAGGGGAACCACCAGCGATGACCCATCCCCCTAGGCAGCACCAGATGGAGATGCAGGACGAGCCTGTCCTGCCGGTCACCAAGCGCGGCAAAGACCTGCTGAGCGATCCGTTGCTCAACAAGGGTACCGGCTTCCCCGACAGTGAGCGGGATTCCCTGGGCATCCGAGGCCTGGTG
>JAHEIA010000542.1 GCA_024639625.1 Chromatiales bacterium | reverse complement strand
GGTGACGGACCGCGCATTCAGGCGATCATCGAAGGCCTGGACTCGAACTCACGAGCCGAGCGGCAGCAACATCGGGCGCTGGAACGCTGGAGGGATCGTCTGATCGAGGAGGGGGATGCCGCCCTCGACGAATTCATCCATCGCTACCCTGCCGCGGAGCGCCAGCAGCTGCGAAATCTGGTGCGCACCGCACGCAACGAACTGCGGCAGGGCCGCCCGCCGGCCGCGAGCCGCAGGATCTTTCGCTACCTGCGTGAGCTCGTTCGGGATCAACCCCGGGACTCTGGAGGGATTAGTTGACCTTTTCGCATATGAACTATACTCGCCCTGTGTTTGACCTTCCGGGTAATTGGCGAGAATGGCAGCAAACGAAAAGCGTCCCGTTCACCTCAATCTTTTGCAGATTCGTTTCCCCGTGCCGGCAGTCATGTCGATTGGCCATCGAATCAGCGGTGTGCTCTGGATCCTACTGCTGCCCGCGATGATCTTCCTGGTCGACTTGTCGCTGTCCGGTCCGCAGGGGTTTGCGCGCGCCGGCGAACTGCTTGGGAGCGTCATGGGGCGCCTCGCCGCGTTCCTCCTGCTGTGGGCCTTGATGCATCATCTGCTGGCAGGGATACGCTATCTGGCGCTCGACCTGGACCTCGGAATCGAAAAGCAGGCGGCACTCGCCACCGCCTGGTGGGTGATGCTGGCGGCCCCGCTCCTCGCTGCCGGGCTGACGGCCGGCCTGCTGCCGTGAGCCGCACGGCGAGCGGTTTTCGCGCCTGGATACTGCAGCGTATCAGCGCGGCGTGGCTCGGTTTGTTCGTGCTCGCCACGCTGGGTTATTTTTTGCTCTCGCCACCGGCAACCTTCGAGCAATGGCGTGCCTTCGTTGCGCACCCGGTGGTAGGCACCCTGATCCTGGTAACCGTCGCCGTTGTGCTGCTGCATGCCTGGGTGGGTATACGGGACGTTCTGATCGATTACGTCCCCCCCCTGGCTCTGCGATTGACCCTGTTGTCCTTGTTCGGGCTGGGATTCGTCGCCTGCGGCCTCTGGGCATTGCAGGTAATTCTATTGGCAAGCGGACTGGCTTGAGAGCGGGGCGGCATTCCTATGGCGTTAGCGAAAAGGCGATTCGATACCCTAATCATCGGTGCGGGCGGGGCCGGCCTCAACGCGGCCCTGCAGCTCGCCAATGCCGATCTGCGGGTCGCTGTCGTGTCGAAGGTCTTTCCTACCCGGTCGCATACGGTTGCCGCCCAGGGGGGCGTGAACGCGGCGCTGGCCAATGTGCTGCCCGACACCTGGCACTGGCACATGTTCGACACGGTCAAGGGATCGGATTATTTGGGAGATCAGGACGCGATCGAATTCATGTGTCGTGAGGCCATCCCCACGGTCTACGAGCTGGAGCACAACGGTGTGCCGTTCTCCCGCTTGGACAATGGCAAGATCTACCAGCGAGCCTTCGGCGGCCAAAGCCAGAATTTTGGCGGGGACCAAGCGGCCCGGACCTGTGCGGCGGCGGATCGTACTGGGCACGCGATCCTACACACCCTGTATCAGCAGAACCTGCGGGCGATGACCCATTTCTTCGACGAGTACTTCGCGATCGATCTGATCAGTGATGACGACGGCGCGGTCCTTGGCGCCCTGGTGATGGAGATCGAGACCGGCGAGCCGCTGCTGATCGAATCCAAGACGACCTTGCTCGCCACCGGGGGCTGCGGCCAGGTTTTCCGCACCACCAGCAACGCACACATCAATACCGGCGACGGTATGGCCATGGCGCTGCGCGTGGGCGTTCCGCTGCAGGATATGGAATTTTTCCAGTTTCACCCCACAGGCATCGCCGGCAAGGGCATGCTGATCACCGAGGGGGTGCGCGGTGAGGGTGGGTATCTGATCAACAAGGATGGCGAGCGTTTTATGGAACGCTACGCGCCCAAGGCCAAAGATCTTGCCAGTCGCGATGTGGTATCCCGATCCATCGTCACCGAGGTGCGCGAGGGCAAAGGCTGTGGCCCGAACGCTGACCATGTACTGCTGAAATTGGATCACCTGGGTGAAGAGGTCATCAACAAGCGTCTGCCGGGGATCCGCGAAAGCTCTAGAATCTTCGCTGGTGTCGACCCGGTGTTGGAACCTATTCCGGTCTATCCTACCGCCCACTACGTCATGGGAGGGATCCCCGCGGACCGCTTAGGGCGGGTCGTGATGCCGGCGCGCCATGGCCCGGAAGAAGTTGTCCCCGGGCTCTATGCCGCTGGGGAATGCGCCTGCGTCTCGGTGCACGGGGCCAACCGTCTGGGAGGCAATTCCCTGCTCGATATCCTGGTGTTCGGACGGGCTGCCGGCAAGGAAGTCACGGCGTACATTGGCGAGAACCCTCACCACCGCCCGATGAGCGAATCCGGCTTGGAGAAGGCCATGGGCCGCTTGACACGCTGGGATCGCAAGGGCGAGGGGATCTCCGTGAAGGAGCTGCGGGAAGAGTTCCGCAAGACCATGGAAGACCACGCCGGCGTGTTTCGCA
>JAHEIA010000125.1 GCA_024639625.1 Chromatiales bacterium | reverse complement strand
TCGCCGGCGCCGGGCAGCGCGTCGACGATCCTGAAACGCTCCTGATCGTCCGGCCCCAACATCTCGCCGTAGCGCAGCCTCTCCTGGCGGCCCAGATCCCGGTATGCGGCCGCCTCCGGCACAGCAAAGAGACCAAGCGTTTCCCAGAGCCGCAGGATCTCCTGCTCCAGCCGAACGACGTCCCCTTGCCGCTCCGCTAGCAGCGCTAGCAGTTGCCGGCGCTGCAGCGGAGAGTCCGCCGGGGCCTCGCACCAGTATCGCGTATAGGCGCGGACGAAGGCGCCGGCGTCTTCGGCCTGCTCCAGCATGTCCATCAGAAACCCCCGTGAGGGCCCGCGGAACACGGACAACAAGGCGTTCCGGTAGCGTTCCGGCACATGCCGCCGCAGCCAATGAAAGGCGTAGAGATAACTCAGAAGAAAACTCAGATTGTCGGATTCGGGATGACCCGCAAGATGGCGCGCCATGGCGCCACTGGTCATACGATTGACTTCGGCCTTGAAGCGTTGGCGCAGGCCTTCCACAAATGCCCGTTCGAGCTCCTCTGGCGCGCAGGCATCCACAGGCTGGGTTGTCGTGATCGGCATAGGCGAAATACTACAGCGCTTACCCGCTCCAAGGCCATATTCGGAAGCTCTGCGGTATGGGTCTCGAGACGCGCTCCGGATGGGCTCATCGGAGCTTAGCCGATGTCGCTGCAACGCAGGCAAGTGTGCCCGCCAGAGCCGCCGCGCCCTGATCGGGTCCATTCGGCGAACACCGGGACCGCGAAACCGGAGATGCGCCAAACCTCACCCTGACGGCGAAGCGGTCGCGCTACGCTCCGTGACCGCGCAAGCCGCAGCGCGGCTGCTAGAATGCTTCTAAGGTCAACGGCTGACGAGACGACACCATGATTCGCTACATGTCCTGTATGAGAAAACTCGAACACCTGTCCGCCGACGAGTTCCGTCGCTTCTGGCGGGATCCCAGCTTCGACGACCTGATCGAGCGGCTGGTCTCTCTTGTCAAGCCGATGCGCTTTTCCAAGTCGCTGGTGCTGCATGTCGAGGCGAACACCCAGATCATGCACGAAAGGGGCACCGACGAACCTTTCGACGGGATCATCGAATACTGGTGGGAGAATGCAGCCCAGGTGATGGAGGTGGTCGACACGCCCCAGGCCGCGGAGTTGTTGGATCAGATCCACCTGTATAAGAGCCAATTTGTTGATTTCTCTCGATCGAGCATTTTTTTCACCGAGGCTCTGGATCATCGCTCCACAAGAGTATCCGTCGAGCGGGGCGAAGCACCGAACCACTAAGGACCGGCACTGCGGTCGAGCGATCGCTGCTGCCCATGGCACCCCCGCTCGACAGAGGCCCTGCCCCGCCTGCTTGCTGGAAACAGGCTGGACCATTATGCTGAATCCGCCGAACAGCCCGCGAGTGAGAAAACAACAAGCGACCGGCGCTGCACACGTGCCGGGAGGGGCGGCTCGCGCGGACCCGCGGAAAGTTCGTTGCCTGCCGAAGACAAAGGAATATTGAGACGGCGGGACCCTTCCGCCGCTGCGCCGCAACCGAACCCGGTGACGACAAGGACCATGCACACCAAGACCTTTCACCTAGAGATTAGACCCAAACTACCGAAACGCTTCCGGCGCCTCGAAGAACTGGCCAACGACCTGTTCTATTCCTGGGAACGCGATGTGCGACGCCTGTTTCGCTCGCTGGACAATGATTGCTGGGAGCGCTGCGAGCACCGCCCGAAGGTGTTCCTGCGCCGGATAGCCCAGTCGCGGCTCGACGCCGCGACCCAGGATCTGGTGTTCATCGAAAACTACAACCGAGTGCTCTCCGCCTACGACACCTATATCCAGGAGCAGCTACAGACGCCGGGCCGGCCGTTGCACAACGGGAAGACCGGGCTCACCGCGTACTTCTGCGCCGAATACGGGTTTCACGAAAGTTTCCCGATCTATTCCGGGGGCCTGGGTATTCTCGCGGCGGATTATTGCAAGGTCATGAGCGACATCAACTACCCGTTCGTCGCCCTCGGTTTGCTCTACCAGCAAGGCTATTTCTCGCAGACGATCGGCCCGCATGGCGAGCAGATCGAGAACTATCCTTCGATCTGCCCACCAGACTTGCCGATTACCCCGGCCTTAGACCCTGCCGGCGAAGAAATCCGCGTAGCGGTCCAGCTGCCGCAACGCAGCGTCGAGATCAAGGTCTGGCGCGCCAGGGTGGGGCACATCTCCCTGTTCCTGCTCGATAGCGATCTGGAAGCCAATTCCGCGGCCGACCGCAGCATTACACAGAAGCTCTACGGCGGCGACCTGCACATGCGCATCCAGCAAGAGATCCTGCTTGGCGTCGGCGGCGTGCGCGTGCTGCGCAGACTCGGACTGCAACCCTCAGTTTGGCACGCAAATGAAGGTCACGCTGCATTCCTAGTCCTGGAGCGCTGCAGGGAATTCGTCGGCCAGGGTCTCGACGTCTCGAGCGCCTTGGAACTGGTGGCATCCGGCACCGTGTTCACCTCCCACACACCGGTTTCCGCTGGCCACGACGTGTATCCCGCCGAACTCATGCGCAGCTATTTCTCTGGCTTCGCCGACGAACTCGGCCTTGGCGTCGACCGCCTGTTGCAGTTGGGCAGGGATCCCGCCCATCCCGGGGGCTTCAACATGACCTGCCTGGGCCTGCGCGGGTCGCGCTTCCACAACGGCGTGAGCCGTATCAACGGGCGCATCGCCGCCGAGATGAACAGTCATGTCTGGCCAGAGGTTCCGGCACAAGACAACCCGTTCGGCTATGTGACCAACGGCATCCACGTGCCGAGCTTTCTTGGCGCCGCGTGGGTGGCCCTTTTCGACATGTATTTTGGCCGTGGCTGGCGCAGCCGCATGTGCGACGAATCGTTTTGGAGGAAGAAGATCGCCCAGATCCCGGATCACGTCTATTTGAGCACGCGCCAGGTGTTGAAAGCAGAGATGCTGCAGGAGATCCGTCTGCGTTGCGAACGCGCGATGCGCCGTAACGGTGTGGGCGAATCCAGTATCCGGCGTCGCGTACGTTACCTGGATCCCGCAAATACCGGGGCTTTGATCATCGGCTTCGCTCGCCGCTTCGCGACTTACAAAAGGGCGGACCTCTTGTTCCGCGATTTGCAGCGTCTCAAGCGCCTGCTGGCCGACCCGGAAAGGCCGCTGCTGTTCATCTTCGCCGGTAAGGCGCACCCCAGCGACGGCCCCGGAAAGCAATTGCTGAAACAGATCCACGAGCTTTCCTTGCACCCTGAACTGGAGGGGAGACTGATCCTCCTGGAGGACTACAATCTGTCGATGGCCCGTACGCTTATCCCCGGCGTCGACGTTTGGCTCAACACCCCTCGCTACCCCATGGAGGCCTGCGGCACCTCCGGCATGAAGGCGGGCATCAACGGGGTCGTTAACCTGAGCGTGCTGGACGGTTGGTGGGGCGAGGCATACCGGCCGGAGAACGGTTGGTCCATCAGCCCCCAGGATCCCGGGCAGGAGGCTACGGGCGATGACCGGCAGGAAGCCACGGAACTCCTGGACGTGCTGGAGCATGAGGTCGTTCCTCTCTACTATGGCAGCGACGGCCAGGGCTTACCGCGCGGCTGGATCGCCAAATCGAAGGCCTCGATGACCAGCACATTGCCCGCCTTCAACGCCTTGCGCATGGTGGAGGACTATGTGACCGAACTCTATCGCCCGGCGGAAGAACAACAGCGCCGCATGGCCATCGACGAGGCGGCGGGAGCTAAACAGCTTGCCGCATGGAAGCGCAAGGTAGAACAACACTGGGACCAAGTGCAGCTCAAGGTCAAGTCGCCTCCGCCGCGCGAGATTCGCTATGGCGAGAGCGTAACTCTGAACATCGAAGCCACGCTGGGCGCTATGACCCCGGAGGACGTCTCCGTGGAAGGGGTAATCGGGTTTCTCGACGAACTCGGTCGGTTCGTTCCCTGGCAGACGCTGCCCTGCGAACCCAGCCACCCGCTGGACGATGGCGCCTGGGTCTTTCAACTCGTGCTCTCCTCCGACGATCCGGAGGCCGATCTGTCCGGCCTGCTGCAATACCGAATCCGTGCCTATCCGACACATCCCCTGCTGAGTCACCGGTTCGAGACCGGGAGGATGCGTTGGCTGTAGGCCCGGTCCGATTCCTGTGGCCTCGCCACTGACCTTCGCCGACGACTGCACAGCACCGGGTATTACTTGGATCCCGATACCCCATAGATCCGACAGTCGTATTGGTGACCGCCAGCGGACCAGCGGGTATTACTGGTATAGAGTCCCACTTCCATGGTCTTTCCGGATGGAATACCCAGGCGGGTCTTTCCCAGAGCGGTATTCAGAAACGGGCTTGACTTGAATGTAAGGTCCTTGAACAAGCGGACCCCATCCGAGTCGGTAACCGTACATTCCAAGGACAGCCGATCGAGATAGAGACCTGAGTTGTTGGTGACCAGGGCGGCAAACGGATACCGGGAATTCACCCGGGGCATCTCTCGGACGCCTACCAAATCGATTTCTTTTTCTTCGAGCCCGGCGTACTCATTCTCGTCGACCTCCGGATCCTCGAGAAAGCCCGCCTGTGCAACCGGGACCGCCAGGGAAAGGACAAAGACAAGACTTCTGATCATGGGCTTGCTCCAATGCGATTCGACCAAGTGCGCGGATCGGTAATCTGCGCCTCTCAACACGGCAACGACTCTAGTGTCGCTGGTGAGTACAGAATAGCCGGCGCGTCTGGGGGCATCTGCGCAATGCTAGTCTTCAATTCTGTCAAATAGTTACGTTTTCACCGCAGACAACGGATACATCCACGCAGCAGGAATCTCTTTTCGACTGTTGCCGCCCCGGGGTGAGGATCGACACAACCGGCCACCCGCGCTGGCTGGCTCTCCGCGATCCGCTGGACGCGAGATAACTCGGCAAAGGGGGCTCATCTCGCAGGCATCGCGGCTTTGCGAGCGATCTTTCGGAAGGTGACGGACTAGGCTGGGCCGATCGTGGTGGCAACGGGATCCTGACGCTTTCCGCGACCCACGAACGACGGCGCCGGGTCGACGGCCCCCATCCCACTGTCCGCCACACCGGCAGCCCATCGAGCACGGCATCGGTTCTGTCAGACGGTGGGGATTTCACGAGCAGAAACCGTGGTGCGTCCCCTATTGTTCGCGGACCGGCTGCGCTGCAGCTACTGCAGGGCCTGCCGGCCCGGATAGGTGAAAACTCAGTTCGCCTCGACGGTCGCTGCCTCCGCGCTGTTCCGCGCCGCGTCCTCCGCCTCGGGGAAGCCGCGCAGGTCAAACACCACCTTGTCGAGGTCGCCGCTGTAGGCATATTCACCCTGGTAGAGGTTAGACACCTGGGTGCCGTTGTCGCGGCCCACGTCGAAGGATTCGGAGAGTGAGAAAGCCGAGATATGCGTCTTGGGCATGTCCACCGTGCCGACGCTCTTGCCGTTCACAAACAACTCGCCGGTGCCGGCGAAATTGCCGCGGTGGGTGAAGGTAAACTTTACATCGTTCTTGCCCTTGGCAAGCGGCGGTGACTCGATGATGTAGTGCACCCCGTCGAGGTAGTTGTAGTCGTAGTAGACCCGACCGTCCTTTACGAACATGGTGTAGCCGCCTGTAAAGCCACCGCAGGCCACGATTACGCCCCTTTCATCGCCGCTGATGTCGAGTGCCGTGGTGATGTGGTGCGATCGCCCCTTGATGGGTGGCGACACTTTCTCCGCGATGCGGACCGCGCCGGGAAAAAAATATGTGAAGGTCAACTGATCCTTGAACAGGCGTTCATGCTGCTTGGCAATGCGCTGCATCAGGTCGTCGTAGAGCGGATAGACGTGGTACTTGCGAGCCTGCTGGTCGAAGAGCTGCTTCAGCTCCTCGAGTTTTTCGGGATGCTTGTCTGCCACGTTGTCGGCAGCGCTGAAGTCCTCCGCCACGTGGTAGAGCTCCCACTCGTCCTGGTCGAAGGGCTGGACCACGTTGACGTCCCAGGGCAATCGGTTGGCGTGCAGGGTCACCGCCTTCCATCCATCCGCCCAGATGCCAAGGTTTCCGAACATCTCGTAGTACTGCACCTTCTTGGCGTTCGAGGCATTGGCGTCGTTGAAGGCGTAGAGCATGCTGACGCCGTCCATGGGTTTCTGCTTGATGCCGTCGATTTCATCGGGCACCTCCAGTCCGAGGATCTCCAGCAATGTCGGACCGATGTCGGCGATGTGATGGTACTGGTTGCGCACCCCACCCTTTTCCTCTATGCCCTTGGGCCAATGGACGATCAGCGGGTCCTGCTGGCCGCCCCGGTGTACCGCCTGCTTGAAGTAGCGGAAGGGCGTGTTGCCGGCCATGGCCCAGCCGGCGTGGTAGTGGGGATAGGTGCTCGGCCCACCCCAGTTCTCGAAGTGGCGCATGTTGGCCTCTAAGGGCGTTTGCAGGCCGTTGATGGCGTAAGTCTCGTTGAAGGTACCGGCCAGGCCGCCTTCGCCGCTGGCGCCGTTGTCGGAGGTGACCAAGATAAGTGTGTTGTCCAGTGCACCCACGCGATCGAGGGTCGCGACCAACCGCCCGATTTCATCGTCGACGTGCGCCAGCATGGCAGCAAACACCTCCATCTGGCGCGCGTAAAGCTTTTTCTCCTCGGCCTGCAGCGAGTCCCAGGCGGGAATGGCGTTGATCCGCTCGGTGAGCTTCGCATCGGCCGGAATAATGCCTAGCTCCTTCTGACGCGCCAAGATCATCTCCCGCGCGCGGTCCCAGCCCATGTCGAACTTGCCACGATATTTTTCGATGTACTCGGGCGGCGCCTGGTGTGGGGAATGCATAGCACCCGGTGCGAACAGCACCATGAAGGGACGGTCCGGGGCCACCGACACGTGGCCAGTGATGTACTCGATGGCCTTGTCCGCCAGGTCCGTCGAGTTGTGGTAGTCCTTTTTGTCCTTCCAGGGCTCGATGGGCGCGTGGTCCTGGAACATGAGGGTGCGGTACTGGTCGGCATCGGCCGCCATGAATCCGTAAAAGTGGTCGAAGCCCTCATCGCTGGGCCAGCGGTCGAAGGGGCCGGCCTGGGACACTTCATAGAGCGGGGTGTGGTCCCACTTGCCCAGGGCGTAGTTTACGTAGCCGTTGTTTTTAAGGATCTTTGCCACTGACTTCGCCGAGGGTGGCACGATGGCATTGTAACCGGGGAACCCCATGGCGGTGAGAGCGTGACTGCCCAGTCCTATGGAGTGGGGGAAACGACCGGCCATGAGCGAGGCACGCGAGGGCGAGCAAAGCGCCGCGGTGTGGAAGTTGTTGAAGCGCAGCCCACCGGCGGCGAGCTGGTCGATGTTGGGGGTGGCGCTCAGCCCCCCGAAGCTCCCGAGCTGGGCGAAGCCCACGTCGTCGAGCAGGATGATGAGCACGTTCGGCGCGCCTTCGGGCGGCGTCGGCACCGTCTGCGGGTACCACTCCACCGAGTCCTCGTAGCGCTCGGCGATCTTGCCCTTGAACTCGGGTGCGCCGGTCGTGGCGGCCCACGAAAAGCCCGTGAAGCAGGCCAGGACCAACGCGATGAACCCGCGACGAAACAGGGCGATTGAACAATTTTGGCTGGTCATATGGATCCTCCCCTTGGATTCTATGTCATCGAGAATAGAGCGTCGGGATGCGGCCAGGCGCCTGCTGCTCAATCCGGATGACCTTGGCAACCTTCCGGGGCTCGGCGGCCGAGCGCCGCTACGGCTCAAGCTCGACCGTGAGCTTGTCGAGCTTGCCGGTGAAGGGGAACGGCACCTGGTAGTCCTTGTCGTCCACCGGCGTGGCGGTATCGATGCCGACGTTGAAGACCTCGTTCCACCCCGTGGTGATCGGCAGGCTCTTCGGCATCGGGTGGCTGTCCACGACCTTGCCGTCGACCTTCAGCGTGCCGGTGCCGCCCTTGCCCAAACCGGGGCCGTCGTACTTCCAGTCGAACACGAGCGTGTGCTTACCGGCCGCGAGGGGCTCCTTGCCCTTCCACTTGACGCGCTCGAGCTGCACCAGGTTCCAGGTGAAGGTCGGCACGCCCTTGAGCAGGTAGAAGCCATAGCCGCCGAACCGGCCGCCGTCGGTCATCAGCATGCCCTCGGCGCCG
>JAHEIA010000124.1 GCA_024639625.1 Chromatiales bacterium | reverse complement strand
GGGGAGTGCGCCTGGGACGGACAGATCGGCCGCACCCCGGCGGGGGCCTTGTCCGGCAGCGGGGGTTGGGTCTGCGGCCAGGAGTGCTCGGGCAGCTGGCGCGGCGGTGGCGCGCAGCAGACGCCGATCCAGTCCCAGGGTTTCGTCGACAAGCTCGAGCGGATGAAAGACTACGGTAGGACTTTCAATCCGTATTGACTCGCCGTGGTGTAGCCCCGCGCCTTGTGCTCCTTTTCGGAGGGTCTGCGGTTTTCTCGAAGCAGAACCATCCGCCCCGATCTGTTTTCTGAGTTTTTCGCCGTGACGAAGGCTCTGCCTTGGTCGTCGATCCTCAACCTGCTTTACCCGCCGAACCAGAAATCCCGATCCCCTCATGCAACATGCAGGCGAGCCGATCGCGGGCTGGTATACTGCGGCGTTTACACGGCAGGGGCCTTTCGCGCTGGCGCGGTGCGATCGAGGTTGCACGACGGGCCCAGACGGGGCATGACGCAAGAGCATCCGATTTCTGTTGGCCGTATCGTGCAGGGAACATCCGCGAGCCAGCCGGCTCCTGTTGGGTGAAGGTCTACCACAACGAGCTGCTGCCAGCCGAACCCGCGATCGAGGCTCAGATCGAACAGCCTGGGGTCGAGAGCCTGCATATCTTGCGGCAGAGACCTCTGCCGATGCTAAACAGGCTCGGGCTCCCGACCGACGATCTTCGGGGTTTCGGATCAGGCGCCGGCTTTAAGGAATTCACTGTGGCAATCGGTTTCTCCGAGGAACAGTAGCCCTACAGTCCTCGGTGATGGGTTCGCTCATGGGGCCGGAGGAGCGGCCGCAAGGATCACGATAAACGCATGCTCTTCAACTCGCCGGTTTTCATTTTCTACTTTCTCCCGACGGTGCTGTTGCTGGCGCTGGCCCTGCGCTCGGTTCGCGGGTTGCCGTGGATGCTGGCGTTCGTCACCCTGGCTTCCCTGTTCTTCTATTCCTACACGCGGTTCGACTGGCTGTATATCATCCTGGCATCGATCGGCGTCAACTATATCGTGGGGCACCGCATACTGCGGCGCGGCCGAGCGGCACGCTTCTGGTTGATCGGCGGATTGACGTTCAATCTTGGGTTGTTGTTTTTCTTCAAGTACTTCGATTTCTTCGCGCTCAATGTCGATCGGCTGCGTGCTGATCTGATCCCCGTGCTCAACATCGCTCTACCCATCGGCATCTCGTTCTACACCTTTCAGCAGATCGCCTTTTTGGTCGACGCCTACCGTCACCGGATCAAGCGTATCAATCCTCTGGAGTACGCCTTCTTCATTGCGTTCTTCCCCCAGCTCATCGCCGGCCCCATCGTCCATCACTCCGAGATCTTCGCCCAGTTCCGCTCGCCGCGCCTGTGGAGGCTCAGCGACGACCTGGCGATCGGCTCCGTCTTCTTCCTCATGGGGCTGGTCAAGAAGGTGCTACTGGCCGACACCTTTGCCCAGTACGCGTCGCCGGTGTTCGGCGCCGCGGACGCGGGTCTCGACGTAGGGGCGGTCGAGGCTTGGCTGGGAACCCTTGCCTACACGCTGCAGATCTATTTTGATTTCTCCGGATACTCGGACATGGCGATCGGCCTCGGGCGGATGTTCGGCATCAAGATCCCGATCAACTTCAGCTCTCCCTACAAGTCGCGCTCGATCATCGAATTCTGGCGCCGCTGGCACATCACCTTGTCGCGCTTCCTGCGCGACTACCTATATATCGCCATGGGCGGCAATCGCAAGGGCGAGCTGCGGCGTTTCGTCAACCTGTTCCTCACCATGCTGTTGGGCGGTATCTGGCATGGCGCTGGTTGGGGGTTCGTATTCTGGGGCGCGCTGCACGGGCTCTATCTGATCGTCAACCATCTCTGGCGTTGGCTTGCCCAGGGGATCCATTGGGCGGGTAGGGTCGAGTTTGTTGCCTGGCCGCTGGTCCTGTTCGCGGTGATCTTTGCCTGGGTGCCCTTCCGGGCGGTAACCCTGGACGGCACCCTGCGCATGTGGGGTGCGATGTTCAGCCTGAGCTGGGTCTGGCCCGCGTCGGCAGAGGATTCGCAGGCGCTGCTGCTCAAATTCGTGCTCGTACTGGCTGGGTTCCTGGTCGTGCTCCTGTTTCCCAATAGCAACCAGATCGCGAAGCGGGTATACAACTACGACGATGCCTTGGTGATCCACGAGGGGCGATTGCAGGAGCAGAAGCCGGCGTTGCGGGTCTCCCCCCTCGGCATGCTATGGGCCCTGGCCCTCGGTATGCTGGCCGCGTTTGCTCTTGCCCTGAACAACGCGATCTCCGAGTTCATCTACTTTCAATTTTGATGCTGCCTGCATACAGACGGATTGCCATGCCCGCTGACGCACAAAAGACGATGCTTATCTTTCTGCTCGCCAGCGGGGGATTTCTCGCCGTTGTGCTCGGCATCATGGGTTTCAATTACGTCTATGATCCCTTCCAGTTCTATCGGCTGCACGGTGACGCCAGCCCGGGTTTTTCGCAGAACGAGCGCTACCAGAACCCGGGCCTGCTGCGGCATCTCGAGTACGATTCCATCGTTGTCGGCTCCTCGATCTCGCAGAATTTCTCGCCACAGATGTTCGCCCCGACGGGATGGCGCCTGCTGAATGTGACGGCAAGCGGCAGCGGGAGTTATCTGCACCGGTTGATCATCGATGCTGCCCTTAGCCAGGGTAAGGCCAAGCGGGTGTTGCGCGAGTTGCGCTACGGGAATTTCTCCGGGGGAGTGAAGGACGTCAACCAGGAACAGGCCCTGCCGGACTTTCTATACCAGGGAACTTTGGAACGTCCTTTTCAGTACCTGCTGTCGATTGACTTGCTGGGCAAGAGCTGGAGTGTGGCCACAGGGACCGACGACCGGGTGCCGTTGGAATTGGTGCATGCCTGGTATCCGCAGCACAAGTTCAAGTTCGGGACACTGCATTACCTTCGCGGGTACAAGATTAAGTGTCGGGGGTTCGATCCGCTGCAGGAAGCGGCCAAGGCCGAGGCGGGAAGACTCGACGCGGGGACTGCGCAGGCGCTGTGGCAGAATCTCGAGGAACAACTCCAGCAGTTTCCAGAGGTCGAGTTCATCGCCTACTACCCACCCATTTTCTATCTGCACGGGTATGGTGACCGAGCGGCGTTTCGTAATCGCGTGGCCTTCCGAAGGGCGACCTTCGAGCTTGCGAAGAAGTATCCCAACTTTCTGCTTTACGACTTCTCCATCCTGGCGGACGTGGTGGACAATCCGTACCGCTTCAAAGATCCGCTGCATTTCGACCTCGAGACGCAGGTGGTGCTCGCGCGCGAACTGAGTGATCCGGAGAGTATCTACCGCGTGGTTCCCGATGTCTGGCTTGCCGAGGACCCCTATCCGAAAAAGCTGGCCGCCTTTGATGTTTCTCGGCTGGCACCGTGCGGCGGTCCGATTGGACGACACCAATTGGAGAACGATTACCAGGAGTTGTTTCGCCAAGCCGAGGAGATCCGCCGCAGAGGGGAGCGGGATCCCCTGCTGCTGCGGCGCGGTCTCAGCTACCTGCGGGAGGCCGCGCGGAACATTGGCGAACTCCGTATGGTGATGGCCCTCGGCATGGCGAGCTTCGACGGGTGGGGGGGCGAGTCGGACCTGGAGGCGGCCGGAGAGATCTTTCTTGACGAGGCGTTCGAAGGGCATCCTTCGGGCCTTTTGTATCGAGCGTGGATTTTGCTGAACCCGGAGTATAGCGGCCACGATCGCGCCGCCGGCCTGCAAGCGCTGCGCCGCTCCGCTCGTTTGGGCAACCTACAGGCGCGCCGGGAGCTGGCTGCGATGCGCCATTCGCCAAGGTCCGGGAGTGGCGGGCAGGGTGGCGATTGACAGCGGCTGGCGTGGGGGCTAACGTCCCAGAGAGAGCTTGCGCGAGGGGTGACGCCGGCTATAACAACGGGTGAGGAGGTAGGTAATGAAACATCTGGCGAGAGCACTGGTCTTGGCGGCACCGGCGGTCTTTTTGCTGGGGTGTGGCGAGCAGCCGGTAAGCTATCAGAAACAGGTTCGCCCGCTGCTAGACAAATATTGCGTCCGCTGTCATACGACCGGCGGTGAGGGTTTTCAGAAAAGCGGGTTCAGCATGGACAGCTACGACGCCTTGATGGAGGGGACCCAGTACGGCGCGGTGGTCAAGCCCGGGGATAGCTTCACCAGCGCCTTCGTGATGCTGGTCGAAGGCAGAGCGGATCCGTCCCTCAGGATGCCCCACGACCAAGGCGAGTCGCCCACGCCGGAAGAGGTCGAGGTGATCAAGCTGTGGATCGACCAAGGGGCGAAAAATAACTGAGCCGGCTGCACGGGATAGAGCGCGGTTCGCCGGCTAGGCCCCTGCGGGCGCCGCAGCGCAACCGGCGCTCATATCATCAAAACGCGGCGCTCGGAGCCTCCAATTCGATGCGGCAGCGGCTCAGCTGCTGCGCGTAGGTTACGGCGTAACCCTCTACCTTGCGCGCCACCCCGGGTAACCAATCCTTCGCCGCGTGACGTTGCTGGCGAAACCCTCTATGCCCCTCGTGGTATGCGAGGTATTGATTGTAGGCGTCCCATTTCGGGATGCCGAGACGATCATGAGTGAGACTGGCGTACCAGCCAACGAAATCCACGGCATCCGCAAAATCGTCCCGCGTCGCTTGGGTGTTTCCCGTTTTCCTCATGTAAAGGTCCCAAGTCGTGTCGATGGCCTGGGCGTAGCCGTAGGCCGAGCTGGATTTTTTCCACGGCAGCCGCAGGCCGAGCAACGGGAGATGCTCCGGTTTTGCATCGTGGCGAAACGAGGACTCTTGTCGGATGATCGCCATCTGCACGGGAATGGGGACCCCCCACTGTTCTTCCGATGCCAGGGCCTGCTGGTACCAGTCGGGCTTCTCCTTGAAGATCGAACAAAGATCGTCAATGTTTTTCGGTTGCTTCATGTAATACCAGCCGACGATGCCACCGATCGCGCACACCACCGCCAGTGTCACCCAACGTGAACTGGAGCGCAGAAAGCGAAACGCGCGCCCGAGCCGCGTTTGGATCTTCTTCCATGCAGGGGTGGCGGATTTCAATGGCATTTTGGATCGGCTGCGTGCGCCTCAAAATAACACCGCGCGCGTGGTGCCGGCCGGTGTGGCGGTCTTGATTATTCTCCGGCCCGCTGTGCACCCGGGAAGATCTTCTGCTGGCTTGTTGTTCGATCTCATTATAGCGCTCCATCGTCTCTGCGTTGAGACTCTTCCGTTGCCTGGGGCGGGCATGGCCGACGCGTAAGCCACCCCGGTGCCGGACAACCGCTATCGCTTGCCGCTGGTCGTGAAGAGGACCATCCTCGGCACTCCGGGGCGTTGCGCAGCCGCGGTGGCTTCGGCAGTCTCGGCTGATTGCTACCAGGCGCGGTAGACGGGCTATGCTTTTGCTTAGAGGTGTAGCTTTTTCGAGGCAGAATCACATGGGGAATGTCGCCCGCATGATCGCGGATATCGCCGCGGAAGTCGCATTTACCCGGCAGATGATCGGTAGAGATGCGCTCGATGCCCGGGTAATGGAAGCGATGCGCAGGGTGCCGAGAGATGAGTTCGTTCCGGAAAATCTGCGTGCCGAGGCGTTTGCCAATGGGCCCTTGCCCATCGGGCAGGGGCAAACCATCTCCCAGCCCTACATCGTGGCCCTGATGACGGACCTGATCCGTCCGCGGGAGGACGCGGTCGTCCTTGAGGTGGGAACCGGCTCCGGTTACCAGACCGCGGTATTGTCGCTCCTGGTGCGCAAGGTTTACAGCATGGAAGTGATTCCGCAGCTCGCCGAGGCCGCGCAGGCGCGTCTGCGGAGACTTGGTTTTCACAATGTCGAGGTCCGATCGGGGGACGCCCATGACGGCTGGCTGGAAAAGGCGCCCTTCGACGCGATCCTGGTAACCGCCGCCGCGCCGGAGGTACCCCCGCCGCTGGTGGAGCAACTCAAGCCGGGAGGGCTTATGGCGATCCCGGTGGGGCCTGCGCTCGGCCACCAGGAGCTGTTCCTGATCGAGAAGGACCGACAGGGCCGTATCGAGGAGCATGCCGTCCTCGGCGTTGCCTTTGTGCCGCTCACCCGTGGGCCGGAAAAGGCGCAACGGCGGCAGTAAGAATCCGACTCATGGGATGCCTGGCTGTGACCTGGATCAATGCGGCTAGGGAAAAAGGCCGGTAGTTTCTGAGATCATAACGATAACGAACCCGGGGATCTGTAGAGGAGTCCGAGAGCAATGGCCAAGAAACCCAAGAAAGCGCGGAAGGAAAGCAAGCAATCGAGTCCGCTAGCCCATCGAATCGAGGAGTTTCTCCCTCCGCGTTGGGAGCATTCGATGTGGTGGGGGATTCCTTCGATTCCCGACCTGATGGCGCCGCTGCGGGCGCGTATCCCGAAGGTGGACATGATCGATCTGGGGACCGAGATCCTGGTGGAGGCGGAGTTGCCGGGTGCCGGCAAGGAGGATGTGCGGATCACGGGTGCGGATAACTCGCTTTCGATTCGCGCGGTTCCGGGGTCCGAGCAAGACTGGAAGGGGGATTACTATTATCGGGAGATGGGGCGCGGCGAGTATCAGCGCACCCTGCTGATTCCGTGTCGCGTGGATTGGAGCGCGGTCGAGGCCAAGATCGAGCACGGGATCCTACGCCTGCGTTGCCCCAAGGTCGCAGCGAAGGAAAAAGAAGCTGCTTGCGAGCCGATCGAGATTCAGTAGCCGGGGCGCGCTTGCGCGCCGAGGAGTGAGCAAAGTGGCGATAGCGGAACGACTGCGGGGATTCCTTCAGGCGCAAGGCGTACGCTACGGGTTGGTTCCACATCCAAGGAGTTACTCTGCGCGGGAAACCGCCAAGCTGGCCCATGTGGGTGAGGACCATATCGCCAAGGGCGTTTTGCTCGAGGCGGCGGGAGCCTATCTCCTGGTGGTCGTGCCCGGAAGTCACTGGGTAAAGCTCAAGTCGGTTAACGAGGCTTTGAACCGGCAGTTGCAGCTGGCCCCGGAAGCGCAAGTCGCCGGCTTCTTCGCCGATTGTCAGCCCGGATCGATACCGCCTTTCGGCGCGGCCTATGGTATCGAGACGGCGGTCGACGAAAGCCTCCTCAGCCTGGCGGATGTTTATTTCGAGTCGGGGGACCACGAGCAACTGGGGCACGTCTCGGGGGAGCTCTTCAAGGAGCTGCTGCGCGGGGCACGCAGGGGATATTTCAGTCACCCGGGTTGACACCCGCCCAGGGGATTAGGGTTCGTCCGGATGGCGCCAGGAGGAGCGAGGGTTCATCATGCAATCTGCGGAGCGTCGGCCGGCCACGATGGTATTGCAGGACTGTCCTATTATGCGCGGCTCCGGTGGGAGGGATGACAGGAAGAGCCTATGGCCTATGAGCGTACGATCAAGAGATATTCCGCCTATTACGCCGGTTGGTGCGTAGCCTTCGGCGAGCATGAGATCGATTTCGACGAGAAGGCGGACATTCAGTGGGTTTCCGGGGACTCAACCAAGATCGGCATCACCCTGTCCCCTCGGTTGCGGAAACTGTTCATCCGCGCTCTGCTCGGCAAGCATGACGATATGCCCGAAGTTGTTCTTGGTGAGCATTGGGCTCAGGTCGGTCGCTTTGAGTACAGTTTCAGCCGTGAGAAGGATAGAGCCACATTCGAGAATTTTCGTAGCTTCTTCCGCTGCCCGGAAGAAATCCACATGTTCCTCACCAGCCACTTCTGCTATCCGCAGGGGACGCGGATCATCACCTTCTGCAAGAAAAAACCGTTGCTGATCATGTACAAAGAGATTGAGCCGCTGCGCTTGAAGATCCTCTGATCGTGCGTGGCCCGGCGTTGGCCGGGATCGGCGACGTGTTCGCAGATTAGGTTACGGTGGAGCAAGCAACCGAAAATCGAGTAAGACTTGCTCCCAGCGCGGGGGGCACGGTGGTTAGAGCCGCGTACATCAATCTTCGCTCCCGTTCTTGACCGGTCGACTCCGCCGTTGCCCTGATCCAACGGGCAGCGAAGTCGCCCGATGCTCCTGCCGCGAGCGGTTGCTCTGCGCAGATGCGTCGGTCCCACACCGCGTGCTGCAGTTTAACATAAGGCAAGTTCGTAAGAGATTAGGGGGATCTAC
>JAHEIA010000123.1 GCA_024639625.1 Chromatiales bacterium | reverse complement strand
CACCGTTACGTCGCCTGCAAGTTCGTTGATGTGGCAGAAGACGCCCTGGTAGGGAGAGCCGGGCGCACGCGGATCGGTGATCCACAGGTTGCTATCCAGGCGCTCAACGAAGCGCAAAAAACCGTAGCCCTTGTCCAGAAACCATTTGCTGCACACCCCGCGGACGCAGGATCCGGCTCTGCCCCATAGGTTGCGCGGTTCGTAGCTGAAGGGGAGCAAATCGGGGATTAGGTAACCGGAGTAGTAGCCATCCACCTGACGCTGCAGCTTACGAGACACGTTGCGGAAGGCAAGCAGTTCGACTCGGCAGCCGCGGTTCTGCAGCGCGGTGACCAATTGCAGAAAATCGCCGTCTCCCGTCACCAACAGGATTTCGTCCAGGTTCTCCGCCTGCAGCATGGCTTCTACAGCGAGGTCGAGGTCGGCGTTGGCCTTGGTCGTCACGTTGCCGGCATCGTCGGTGTAACGGCTAAGATTCTTGACGATGACCTTCCAGCCGAAGTCTCGCACCGTCTGTTGGTAGAGATAAGATTTTTTCGAGTACTCGGGGTCCTCCCGCGCCCGCTCGGGGTCGTAAGAGAGGTAGGTGTTGAGGCGCAGCAGGGTACCGCCGTTGCGGGCGGCAAATTGCCGCAGCACATCGTAGCGCAGCTGGTAGCCGCCGTTGTAACGGATGTTCTCGGCGTCGACGAAGACGCCGACCTTGAGAAATGAGCTCACGCCAGGGATTGGTCCACGGAAAGCCGGCGAACAAGCCGTCCGACCCGCAGGGCCGGACGGCGTTCGGCTGCTATTTGTTGGCTCGATTGTGGATCAGATCATCCACTACGCCGGGATCCGCCAGCGTCGAGGTGTCACCCAGGGTGTCCACTTCATTGGCCGCGACCTTGCGCAGGATGCGGCGCATGATCTTTCCCGAGCGGGTCTTCGGCAGCGCCGGAGCCCATTGGATGATGTCGACCGTGGCGATAGGACCGATCTCACCGCGCACCAGCGACACCAGTTCCTTCTTCAACTCGTCGCTCGGCTCGATCCCCGACATCGCGGTGACGTACGCATAGATGCCTTGGCCCTTGATGTCGTGCGGGTACCCGACGACCGCGGCCTCTGCCACGTGGGGATGCAGCACCAGCGCGGATTCGATCTCCGCGGTACCCAGTCGGTGCCCGGATACATTCAACACGTCGTCGATGCGGCCCGTGATCCAGTAATAGCCGTCCGCGTCGCGTCGCGCGCCGTCGCCGGTGAAATAGTTGCCGGGGTATTGGCGGAAGTAGGTGTCTACGAAGCGTTGGTGATCGCCGTATACGGATCGCATCATGGCAGGCCAGGGTTGGCGGATCACCAGGGCGCCTTCGGTGGCGCCTTCAAGTTCCTCGCCCGTGGATGCGTCGACGATGGCCGGTGCTACGCCGAAGAAGGGCTTGGAGGCGGATCCGGGCTTCAACGGAGTGGCGCCTGGCAGCGGCGTGATCAGGTGCCCCCCGGTCTCGGTTTGCCACCAGGTGTCGACGATCGGACAGCGCTCGTCGCCGACGACGCGGTAATACCACTCCCAGGCCTCCGGGTTGATGGGTTCGCCCACGGTGCCGAGCAGTCGCAAGGACTGGCGGGAGGTCTTCTTCACCGGTTCCTCTCCGGCCCGCATCAGGGCGCGAATCGCGGTGGGGGCCGTGTAGAAGGTGGCGACTCGGTGTTTGTCGACGACCTGCCAGAAGCGGGAGACGTCAGGATAGTTCGGGATGCCTTCGAACATCAGCGTGATCGCGCCATTGGCCAGCGGGCCATACACGATGTAGGTGTGACCGGTGACCCAACCCACGTCGGCGGTGCACCAGTACACCTCGCCGTCCCGGTAGTCGAAGGTGTACTTGTGAGTCGCCGCAGCGAAGACCAGATAGCCGCCGGTGGTATGCAGAACACCTTTGGGCTTTCCCGTGGAACCGGAGGTGTAAAGGATGAACAGGGGATCTTCGGCGTCCATTTCCTCCGCTGGGCAGTCATCGGATGCTGCAGCCATGGACTCGGCGTACCAGATGTCGCGGCCTTCCTGCCAAGCGACGTCGCCGCCGGTGCGCCGCACCACGACTACCGTGCTGACGTTTGGGCACTCGTCGAGGGCAGTGTCCGCGTTTTTCTTCAACGGGACGTTTTTGCCGCCGCGGACACCGTAGTCCGCCGTGATCAGGGTTCGGCAATCGGAATCTAGAATACGGTCGCGCAGACTATCCGGCGAGAACCCGCCGAACACGATCGAGTGCACGGCGCCGATGCGCGCGCAGGCGAGCATCGCGACCGCAGCCTCGGGGATCATCGGCATGTAGATACACACCCGGTCGCCCTTCTTCACGCCCCGGGATTTCATGACGTTTGCGAGCTTGCACACGTCCCGGTGCAGTTCCCGGTAGGTGATATGCTTGTCCGTGTTTGGGTCGTCGCCCTCCCAGATGATCGCGGTTTGGTCGCCTCGGGTCTCGAGGTGGCGGTCGAGGCAGTTGTACGCGACGTTCAGCTTGCCTCCTTCGAACCACTTGATGTAGAGATCGTCCGCTGCAAAGCTGTAATCCATCACCCGATCCCACTTCTTGAACCAGGTAACGAATTGCTCGGCCTGGTCGGACCAGAAGCCATCCGGGTCTTCCATCGAACGTTGATACATCGCGTCGTACTGCTCGGCATTGATGTGTGCCTTGCTGGCGACTTCTGCCGGAACGGGGTAGATCTTATCTTCGGACATGCTGACTCTCCTTTTGCTTTTCTTCGCCCGGACCCATGCGTGCCGGGTCTGCTTATGGTGGAACCTGTGCCGAGGATTTCACATGCCTGGCATGCGTTCGGATACCCGGTCTTGTCGTTCTGCCTCCTGCTGTTTCACGCTGCCTTGGCCTCTGTTGCAGGTCCCGCCAACGCATCCCAGGCGCCGGTTTACGAGGAAGAAGGCGGGCACCAGTGCGGGAAACAGCAGCAGCCAAAACCAGTCCCATCCGCCGGAAAAGTCCTCGGGGCTGAGCAGCCAGGTAGTGAACGTCAAACCTGAATTGTAGAACACGATGGCGAACAGGACCCAGAGGATGGCTTTGGCGAACGGAGAATCACTCCAGCGGGGCACGATCTTCATTGTTGTTCTCCATTGCGGCATCCGGATCGGCAGCCGCGCATCAGAAGTGGCCGAGCTCGAATTGGCGATCGATCAGCAGCTGCACCGGACTGGTGAATTCGCCGAGATGCCCGACCAACTGGCGAAACACTTTGGCGGCGGTTACCGCGTCGCCGTGAGCCGTGTGCCGACCGTGGATCTCGACCTGGGAGAAATTCGCCACATCCTCCAGCGAGTAGTGTCCGACCCGGCCGCTGGCAGCCAGATACAGCAGCATGGTGTCGAGCCAGGGATGCTTCAGATGGCACAGCATCTCCCGGTGCAGGACCCGGTTGAGGAAGCGGATGTCGAAACCGATATGGTGGCCGACAAGAACCGCATGGTCGATGAAATCCACCACTTCGAGCAGCACCTCTTCTAGGACCGGCGCATCCGCGACGTCCTCGTTGCGGATATGGTGGATCTCGACCGAGGACTCGGGGATGTCGCGGCCCGGGTTGATCAGGGTGCTGAACTCTCTCCCGGTGGCGTGTATCCCCTCGAGTTCCAGCAAGGAGATGGACACGATCTCGTCTCCGGCGTAGGCCTTCAACCCGGTGGTTTCGGTGTCAATAACCACAAAACGGGTTTCGGCGACGGCTTGTTGGGTCAACTCGCGGGGGGCGAGCTCGAGCAGCCGCTGCTGCAGGCTGTGCATCTCCGGGTCTTCCAGCAGCGCACCTCGAGTCAACTTCCGCCGCAGCCCCGCACGGATACGGGACATGGTCTCTCGGAATTGTTCACTGGGCATGCTTGGCCTCTACTCGATGCGTGGGTCCAGACTCTAGAAGACGTCGCTTCCGTAGTCGTCCTGCAGCCGGTCCTGAAAACGCTTCACCGCGCGCATCGCCATGCGCAACGACGAGCGAGCACTGGCGGAAATCTTGTCTGGATTGATCAATTTGTCCAGTTTCTTATTGTTGCTTGCCTGCCGGAGTTGATGTGCCAGGAGTAGGTCCAGCAGTTCGTCGAATCCCTCCGCCACGCTGGTGGCGAAATCGTCCGAAAGTTTGCCCACTCGGACTAGACCGGTCAGGCGGTCGACCGTATTGGTTGCCGCGACCCCGGACTGCAGGGCGAAAATACGCGCGACGTCGGCGACGATTCGCAGGCCGTTGCGTTTGATGTCGATGTGCTCTCCCCGATCGTCCTTGGTGGTCGTTATCAGCTGGTTGAAGAAACCGAGGGCCGGTTTGCCTTCCGCGTCGTGGGCGGCCATCAGGCTGAGCAAACGCGGTTGCTGCTCCAGTTCCGCCAGGGTGTGACGGCGCAGCTCCGTGGTGAGGGAATCGTCCCCGTAGAGGGTGTCGAAGTCGAACATCACGTTTGCCCAGCGCGCTGCCTTGTCGGTGGGCTTGCTGGCGACGTTGGAGATCTGTTCCTTCCATTCGCTCAGGGTTTTCCGATACATCGGGTTGCGCGCCATGATGTCCCCCGGGCACAGGGGATACCCCGTGCGGTCCAGGTTGCGATTGACGCGCTTGGTGAAGCGTTCGAACCAATCCTGTTGTTCCTTGTCTTTCGTCTCGGGCGCGTCGCCGATGATGATGGCGTTGTCTTGGTCCGGGTTGAGCAGCATTTCCTTGCGCCCGCCCGAACCCATGATCAATACGCTGAAGGGCAGGGGCGGTTTGCCATGGCCGTGGTCCTCCATCCACTCCAGTGCGAGCTCGATCCCGCGCCGCTGAATGGCCAGATGGTTCTCGCTCAGAAAGCGCACCGCGGTAGTCGGCCGGCGGTGCGCCTCGCGCGCCTTGGCGGCGAATTCCGCGACCCGCGACGAGATATCGGCGAGTTCCTTGATGTTCTGAGCGTCGCTGGCCAAGGACGAGAAGGCCGTATGCTGCGCCATGACCGCGCGCAGCATATCGGTCTGCGAGATCATCCCGATGGGGTTCTCCCCCTCGACGACGATCAGGTATTTTGCGTTGTAGCGCTGCTGCAGTTCTTCCGCCTTCCATAGCGGAGTGCTTGCCGTGATGACCCGAGCCTCTTCGCAGGCTACCTTCAGGATGCTGTCCGCCGGCTGCGCATCCTTGAGCAACATCGCTTCGGCGAGGCCGGCGTAGGTCAGGAGACCCAGCAGCCGACCGTCTGCGTCGGTCACCACGCAGCTGCCGATGCGCCGCTCGCGCATGAATAGGAAGGCCTCCTGGAGCGTCATCCCCGGTCCGCAGGAGGCAACCGGGGACTTCATGACGGTACTGACGGGTTCTGCCAGGGCGCCGCTTTCGACCTGCCGGTCGGGTCTGCGGTCGCGCAGCTTCTCTGCTAGGATGCGGTTGAGGGCATTGAATAGGGAGGGATGATGCTGTTCGAGTTCGTGCAGAACCGTCGCCGGCACCTCGAGTACGCTGACATTCGTTTGCGCCACGGCGCTCGAGGTGTGGGGTTGGCGATCCAGATAGTTGGCCAACCCGAGGAAGTCACCGGCTTGCACGTCCATTTCCACGCCGCCGGGGCGGCGCATCAGCATCTCCCCGCGGAACAAGACATACACGCGCTCGTCGTAGGCCTCGCCGGAGCGAAACAGGGCCTCCCCGGCGCTGACGGTGCGGATGCGGGAGGCGGCGACGAAGGCCTGCAGGGTCTCCGGGTCCACGTCGCGGAAGCTGCGCGTGTCGGAGAGCATTTCTAGCGGGGAAGATTTATTTACGCTGATCTGGTTCATGCCGTTTTCGAAACAAAGATTGTCATTGATCGGTCTGATGCATACTAGCGCAGCAGATTTCTCATCTATATTGCATAAAGATGAAGACCCACTGGATCGAAAACCCGGATGCCAAAGCGGTGATCGAAGCCGCCGATCTGCTGGATACCAGTGAGTTTCGCCTTTTTTCTGTCGCCTACCAGCGGTGGCACGGTAGCCCCCCGGAGCCGAGTGTCATCGAAAGACATTTTAGCGCGTACATGTTCCGCTCCGTCGTGCCCCCCTGGGTACGCCATCTGGCCCGGGAGATCCTCGCCAAGGCCGCGGACGGCACACTGCGCGGTGCGGAATACGGTGTTCATCCCCTTCCTGCCAGCGCCGAGTTGCTGCGGCGGGGAAGGATCCACAGCGCCATCCTGCTCGCGGTATGCCTGTTGTTGCTGCTGGCCAGCTTGTACTACGACGATCTGGTTCGCTGGACGGAAAACTGCTATTTTCCCCCCTGTTATTGACGCTCGGTCTTTACGGGCCGGACCCTCTCGATCGGCAACCAACGAGGAAACACGCGCGTGCTGGACTGGGTATTTCTGCTGGTAACCGGGGCCGTCGCCTGGCATGCGCTTACCCACCGCAACGAAGACGGGGAAAACGATATCGGCCACCTGCTGTTCGGTTCCATTGCGCTCTTGTTCTTTCTGCGGGTTCTCTTCGTCGACATCCTCAAGCTGTTCTAAGACCGGCTTGGGGCAAGGGTCGCGGGGGCGGGCCTACATCTTGTAAGCGCGTTGCTCCGCGTCGCGTTGCGGGACCCGCAGCACGCGTTCATCGGGCGGTTTCGCCAGTTGTTCCCGCAAATAGTCCGCGCGGTCCTTGACCGATGGGGGCCTCTGCGGCTGGTTGCGCAGGAAGCGGGTGAGCCAACCCGGTCCGTCCGCGACCTCGGGCTCCAGCTCGAGCGCTTTTTCGTAGTCGGCCAGGGCCCCATGGTAATCGTCCATGGTGTCTCTGGCGATGCCGCGATTCGCGTAGCTGACACCAAGGACGCTGCGGTTGTGCTCCCCGATCCCTGTTGCTTCCTCCGCCGCGATGGCCCTGTCGTAGGCGTCCACGGAACGCAGCAGCAACTGCTCCGCTCGTATACGCGCACTCTCGGCGGCGCGCTCGTCGCCTTCCTCTTGCAGCGTGAGCGCACGCATCTGGGCCTGGGCGCCGAGTTGCCGCAGGGCCTGGGCCTTGCCTCGCAGGGCGTTCCGCTCGTCCGGGTCGCTGTCGAGCACCTCTTGGTAGCTCTCCAGGGCGAGGTCGAATTGACCGTCTTCGAGCAGCTTGAGGGCGGCGGCCAGGTCGTGGCCGTATGGCGACGACTCGGAACCCGCCATCTCGTAGATCGTCCATGCCACCCAGGCCACAGTCAGCACGATGGCGGCCCGCACCAGGTAGCGGTAGATCCGGTCGCTAGGCGCCATGGGCACCGCCGAACAGGTTCCAGTTGAACAGGAAGGAGAACGCCACCACCAGCAATACCGCGATGAAGCGGGCGCGGCCCTTCTGGCGCGCAACCTCTTCGGTGGAGAGTTCTTGTTTCGATTTGCGTTGCAGTCGGCGTACGCTCAGCACCCAGATGATCTTGCTGGCCGGGAAATACAGCATCAGGGCGAGTACGGCGACGGAGAAATAGAAATACCAGCTCATGATTCGGTCTGAACGGTGTGCGGGTGCAGGGGCTCGGTCGCCGCCAGAACGCTTCCTGCGTCGTGGTTAGTGCAAGCAACAGCGGCTTGCGGAAAGAAAAAAGGGGAGGGCGGCGCCCTCCCCCAGTCCTTTGCCAAGCTGATTATGGCCGATCGACGTCCATCTGGATATCGCCGATGTCCTCATGGAGGGCCTCGACCTCGATCGTCGGCACGGTCGACAGCTCCATCTTGTAGGCGAGGAACCACATCATGCCGACGCCCAGGGCCCACCACAGCAACTGCCAGGCCCAGATCGACGGCATGCCGAAGACCCAGGTCGCGGCGTTGGTCGGGTCGCCGAAGATCCAGTTGCCGATCACGGCGCCGGGGCCGATGCCGAAGAAGAACCAGACCAGGGTGATGATCCAGGCAACCGGGACCAGACCCTTCTTCTCCGCTGGGAGGGCCGCATGCTCATGCAGGAAGTTATGGAAGGTCATGCGGTGCTCGAGTTCCTGTTTGTTCTGGGTCACCGCAGAGACCAGGATCGCCAGGCCGAGGTTGAAGAAGATACCCCAGCCCGCCGAGTGTATGGTCATCGGCCAACGGCCCCACGGCATGAACTGGGAGCCGATGCTTTCGGTCAAGGTGACCGCGATCAGCCCGGCGATCAAGCCGATGATGATGCC
>JAHEIA010000122.1 GCA_024639625.1 Chromatiales bacterium | reverse complement strand
TTTTCCCAGCGTACCCCGGGTCGCCTTGACGGCGACGGCGGACGCACAAACGCGCAGCGAGATCGTCGAACGCCTTGCCCTGCAGGGCGCGGCGCGCTTTGTCGGCAGCGTGGATCGGCCCAACATCCGCTACTGGATCGACCAGCACGAGCGCCAGCGCGACGCCCTATGGCAGTTCCTGCAACAGGAACACCCAGCGGATGCGGGCATCGTTTATTGCCTCTCGCGCAAGAAGGTAGAGGCCGTCGCCGCATGGCTGAATGATCGGGGGCGCGCGGCCCTCGCCTACCACGCCGGTCTGTCGGCCGATCTGCGTGCGCTGCACCAGGCGCGTTTTCTACGCGAGGACGGCCTGATCGTGGTGGCCACCATCGCCTTCGGCATGGGTATCGACAAACCCGACGTGCGCTTCGTCGCGCACCTCGACCTGCCCAAGAGCATCGAGGCCTACTACCAGGAGACCGGACGTGCCGGGCGCGACGGCCTGCCGGCCGATGCCTGGCTGAGCTACGGCCTGCAGAACGTGATCACCCTGCGGCAGATGATCGAGGGTTCGAGCGGGGACGAGGCGCACAAGGCCGCAGAGCGGCGCAAACTCGATGCCATGCTCGGCCTCTGCGAGCTCACGAGTTGCCGTCGGCAGGCCCTGGTCGGCTACTTCGGCGATCAACTGGAGGAACCCTGCGGCAACTGCGATACCTGCCTGCAGCCGCCGGACACCTGGGACGCCAGCGTGGCCGCCCAAATGGCGTTGTCCGCAGTCTATCGTACCGGCCAGCGCTTCGGCGTCAATCACCTGATCAAGGTGCTACGGGGCGAGGAGAACGAGCGGCTGCAGCGCTTCGGGCATCACCGTTTGAGCGTATTCGGCATCGGCCGAGAACTGGACGAAAGGCAGTGGCGGGGGCTGTTCCGCCAGCTGGTGGTGCGCCGTCTGCTGGGCGTGGACGCCCAGGGCTATGGCGGGCTGTTCCTCAATGCCGCAGCGCGTCCGGTGCTGCGCGGTGACCAGCGTCTGCAACTGCGCCGCGAGCGGCGACCGATCCAGGCAGCGCGCAAGAAAGAACTGCAGCAATTCAGCGACGACCCCGCAGACCTCGAGCTTTGGGAAGGGCTGCGCGCCCTGCGTCGGGACCTCGCCGCGCGTCACGGCGTGCCGCCGTACGTGATCTTCCACGACGCCACCTTGGCGGAGATGGTGCGACACCGCCCGGCGACAGCTGCTGAACTCCTCGCTATCGAGGGAATCGGACGTGCCAAGTTGGAGCGGTACGGTGCAGACATTCTGAGCCGGATCAACGTCGCGGCCACAACCCCCTAGGGGCAGCCAGGTCAGCTAGCTGGTCTGCGGCAGCGTAGAGGATCACGACGCACCCCGCGGTGACAACAAGGCGCACAAGCGTCACAAGGTGGCATTGTTCGGCACCTTCGCGGCCCTCCTGGCAAGCAACTGCCGTGCGGGGTCTTTCCCGGCGACCCTCCGCGGGGAGTGTTCTCTTCGAATATTTACAATAATAAACAATAGGTTAGTGCTAGAAACTATCGCGGGGCAGCTATCGATTGACAATTGTCAATGAAAATGGCCGCCAAGCAAATTAGCGTTTTCTTACAGGGGAGAAAAGGAACAGATATTGCGGGTCATTTACTAGCAGCATGTGATCGGCGCGAGCAACCACTTCTCAGGGACGAACCTAACGAGAGGGGGGGAGAGCATGACCGGCCAGCAGAAAAATGCGATTTGGGAGATGTGGCGTCAGGGATTACATCGTCTCGCCGCGCGCGCCGAGCGGCAGTGGGAAGATGGCGAGACCTTGGTCCTCGGCGCCTCGGTGCGGGTGCCGAGGATGCTCAAGAATCTCATCGATCAATGCAACCGGCAGACCGCCCGCGAAAAGCACCCGGAATCCGCCCCAAGAATACGGGTGGGCTAAACGCCACAGCATCGTCCCGGGCTCTATCGGCTAAGCACCTGGAGGCACATATGCCAGCCGCGCTCCGGCGCGTCTGCGATCCCTCCGTCTAAACGCCCATCCCGGCCTGCTCCTCCGCCCCGCGGTTCCCATTCGTTTAGGCCGGTATTCGATCTCGCTACACCCGGATTGGCATCCCCTGCGTCCGCCGTGCATGACAAGGCCCTATCGGCGAACCATACTTAAAAAAGAAGGATTTTTCTCCAAGACGGAGTGAATCGGCCGCAGGAGCTTCGCCATGAAGGATATGTTCGCTTTCGCCGACGAACTCGGGCCCGCCAAAGTGATCCACGTCTACGAGCCCAGTGTCAACCTCAAGGCAGTTTTGGTGGTCGACAATGTAGCTCGCGGACCATCCATCGGCGGTGTTCGCATGGCTCCGGATGTATCTGCCCAGGAGTGCTTCCGCCTGGCGCGGACGATGACGCTGAAAAACGCTGCGGCGGGTCTGCCGCATGGCGGCGGGAAGGCCGTTCTATGTGCCGACCCGAAGATGCCGAAGGCGGAGAAAATGACCCTGATTCGTGCCATGGCGAGCGCCCTGCGCGACATCCAGGAATACATTTTTGCCCCTGACATGGGTACCGACGAGGAGTGCATGGCTTGGGTCAGAGACGAGATCGGCCGGGTGGTCGGACTGCCCCGCGATCTCGGCGGAATCCCCCTGGACGAGATCGGGGCCACGGGCTGGGGGTTGCGTCACGTCGCGGACGTTGCTAGCGAGTTCTGTGCCTGTCACCTGGCTGGTGCGCGAGTCGTGGTTCAGGGTTTCGGCGCTGTCGGCAAGCACGCCGCTCGATTCCTCCAGCAACAGGGCGCGGTGCTGGTCGGTGCCGCGGATTCGCGCGGCACCATCTACAGCCCACAGGGGCTTGACGTCGAGCAGCTGATCGCGCTCAAGGATGCGGGCCAGAGCGTCGCCGACTACCAGGACGCACGCCGCCTCGAACGTGATGCGGTGGTCGGACTCGAATGCGACATCTGGATCCCCGCTGCCCGGCCGGACGTGATCCGCGAGGACAACGTCGATCAGGTGCGGGCGAAGATGGTCCTCGAGGGGGCCAATATCCCGGTGACGCCGCGAGCGGAACGGGCCCTCCACGACCGGGGTGTGCTGTGCGTACCAGACTTCATCGCCAACGCAGGAGGCGTGATCTGCGCCGCCATGGAATACCGCGGCGCCAGTCAGGGGCTGGTGTTCGACAGCATCGAGGAGAAGCTCCGGCACAACACCCGGCAAGTTCTGGAGCAAGCGCGCCAAGAGGGGATTCTACCGCGCGAGGCCGCTGTTCGCATGGCGATCGGGCGGGTCAAGCGGGCGATGGGATTCCGGCGCTTCTCCCTGACCTCTTGCGCCCCTCAGCATACCTGAGGGAGCCACGACAGCAGCCCCGGCGGCAGGCAACATGGGCAGCAACGAAAAGATCTATCGCATCCGTTTCCATGGGCGCGGCGGCCAGGGCATGAAGACCGCGAGCCGCATCCTGGGGACTGCGTTTTTCCTTTCAGGTTTCGAGATTCAGGACGCTCCCCGTTACGGCGCGGAACGGCGCGGAGCCCCCATTTTCGCCTATGTCCGGGCCGCTCGCAGCCCGATCAACGAGCGCGGCATCATACGCCGGCCCGACCTGGTCGTGGTAGCGGACGACACCTTGCTCCCGATCCCGGCGGCGGGCGTGCTCGCGGGAGTAGACGAGCACACCATCCTGTTGCTCAGCAGCGACGTCCGCGCCGCCGAGTGGGTCGACCGGATCCGGTTCCCCGGCCAGCTGATCCTCCTTCCCAAGCTCGGCGAGACTGAGGACCCGCCCGGCTTGCGCTTCCTCGGAGCCACCTGCGCGGGGGCGGCAGCGCGTCTCGCCGGACCGGTCGCACGCGACTGCCTGGAGGCATCGATCCACATGGAGGCGGGTCCCCTGGGGGCTGCGGCTTTGGCGGAGAACCTATCCCGGGCCCTCGCCGCCTACGACGCCATGGCATCCCACGCAGGCTGTGTGCAGCCCGCAACGGCAACCTCCGCAGACGACTACATCGCTCCGCGCTGGGTCGATCTGCCGTTCGAGCAGGCAAGTGTCTCCGCTCCTGCGATTCACGGGACGCTTACCAGTGCGCTCTCAAAGACCGGCCTATGGCGCACCCTGCGACCCGTCATCGACTACGCACGCTGCAAGCGGTGTTGGTGGGTCTGCAGCACGTTCTGTCCCGATGGCGCGATTCAGGTGGATTCGGCCGGACAACCGGGGATCGATTACGAACACTGTAAGGGCTGTATGGTTTGCGTCGCCCAGTGTCCGCCCCACGCCATAGAGGCCGTCACGGAGCGGGGCAGCCAGGCGGAGGAGGCATCGTGACACAGCGCATTCTGTTGACCGGAAACGGGGCCGCAGCCTGGGGTGCACGCCTGGCCCGCAGCGACTACATCCCCGCCTTTCCGATCACCCCGCAGACGGAAATCATCGAGTCCATCGCCGCCTGGGTGGAGCAGGGGGAGATGGATGCACGCCTGGTGACACTCGAGTCGGAACACTCCATGGTGACGGCGGCCGGCGCCGCAGCTGCCACCGGGGTGCGCGTTTTCAGCGCCACCTCGAGCCAGGGCCTGCTGTATGCCATGGAGATGCTCTACACGGTGGCGGGCTGGCGAGCCCCCTTCGTCCTGGTCAACGTGTCCCGCGGCCTCTCGGCCCCGATTACCCTCGAGCCGGACCACAACGATATCCTTGCCGCGCGCGATAGCGGCTTTCTGCAGCTCCATTGCGCGACCTGTCAGGAAGTACTGGACAGCGTCCTGCTGGCCTTTCGTCTGGCTGAGGATCGGCGCATACGTCTGCCAGTCATCGTCAATCTCGACGGTTTCTATCTCTCCTTTACGCGAGAACCAGTAAACCTGCCGGATCTCGGTTCGGTAGACAGCTTCCTGCCGCCTTTCGATCCCGAGAACATCCGCTTTCGCGCCAGCGCACCCATCAGTCAGGCGGTAGCAGTCCTGGGCGGTTCGCCTTACTCCTATTTCCGTTACGAGACCCACCTCGCGGCGTTGCACGGGCTCGGGGTCTACGACGAAATCGCCTGCGACTTCGCACGCACCTTCGGCCGCCGGCACCCGGCGGTCGAGTCCTACCGGATGGACGATGCCCAGTGGGCCTTCGTGATGATCGGATCGTTCGCCACCAAGGCCCGGGAGGCGGTGGATCGGTTGCGCGAAATCGGCTGGCGCATCGGCTTGATCCGACCACGGCTGCTGCGCCCGTTCCCGGTGTCAACGCTGCGTCATTTGTGTTCCGGCCTGCGCGGCGCCGCCGTCATCGACCAGAACCTCTCCATCGGATTCGGCGGAGTGTTGCACGGCGAGCTCTGCGCCGCCCTATACGGCGAGACCAAGGCCCCCCGCACCCTGGTCAGCTTCATTGGGGGACTGGGTGGACGCGACATCAGCGACGAGGAGTTCTTCGAGATGGCCGCGGTTGTGCGCAGGGCTGCGGATGCGGGTCAGACCCCTGCCCCGCGCCTGTTGTACACGGAAGACGAACTGCGCGAGCTGCGAACCTTGCAAGCCGTGGCGCACAGCGAGCGTAACGACCTCGGAGCGAGGAGCAAGACGACATGAATGACACCGCTTTTCGCCGCATGAAGGATCTGCCGTCGACCCACCTGCTGGGGACAGGGACACCCATGTGCGCAGGCTGCGGCGGGCTCGAGGCGCTGCATCAGATCTATGACGTACTGGGAGAACGCACCGTATTCGTCAATGCTGCCGGCTGCATGACGCTGCTCTCCGTTTATCCCTTCACCCCGTTCCGCGGGTCCTGGCTCTATGCGGCAATGGCGTCGGCACCGGCCGGAGCCCAAGGGATCCGCGACGCGCTCGACATCTTGCTCGCGCACGGGCGCATCCGGACCGAAGACGATCTGCAGCCAGTGGTCCTCACCGGAGACGGCGCGGCCTATGGAATGGGGCTCTCTGCGACCTCCGGGGCAATCGAACGAAACCTCGATTTCCTCTACATCTGTTACGACAACGAGGGATATGGCAACACCGGGCAGCAGTACTCCGCTGCGACCCCGCATGCTGCTCGCACATCGACCAGCCGAGGCGTGCACGGTTACGCCGGAGAGAAAAAGGATCTGTTCGCGATCTGGGCCGCACACCGCCCGGCCTACGTAGCCACTGTTGTGGGCGCCGAGCCGCTGGATCTGGCGCGCAAGGTCGAAACGGCGAAACGGCTTACAGGACCGCGGCTGATCATTGCACTGGCCCCGTGTCCGACCGGTTGGGATTTTGACCCCCAGGACGCAGTCGCAATTGGCAAGCTCGCGGTCAAGACCGGCATATGGCCGCTCAAAGAATACCGGGACGGTCAGATCCGGCACACCAAGATGCCGCATCCACGGCTTCCAGTGGAGGGCTACCTGAAACGCCAGGGGCGTTTCGCCCATCTCTTCGCCCCGCAGCGCAACGAGAAGTTGCTGCGGGAAATCCAGTCCGGAGTCGATCGCTACTGGCAACAGCTGGAGGGCATACGCGCAGCACCGGGAGGCGGCGGAGCATGCACCTAAACCAGAGTTACTGTCACCGAGGTGGAAGCGTTCCGCTTCTGGGCGCGACCATCCCGCAGCACTTCGCGGACATTGCGCGGCGCTTTCCCGAGCGCGAGGCCGTGGTTTCTCTCCATCAAGGTCGGCGCCTCCGCTACGCTGAGTTCGCCGCGGCGGTCGATCAGCTGGCGCGCGGTTTGCTGGGCATGGGTTTCAGCAAAGGGGAGCGGATCGGCGTATGGTCGACCAACAACCTGGAATGGCTGATGTTGCAGTTGGCTACCGCCCGCATTGGAGCGATCCTGGTCACGATAAACCCCGCGTACCGCGTCCGGGAGTTGGCGTATGCTCTGGAGCGATCCGCAGTGCAAGCGCTTTTCGCTATCCCGCAGTTTCGCTCCAGCCGCTACCTGGGGATGTTGCTGGAGTTGATTCCCGAACTCGCACGGCCGCCACGAGCAGAGCCGCTGAGCAAGCGCTTTCCCCACCTGCGGCATGTCTTTGTCTACGATCCCGCCGATCCGGAGTCCGGCTCCACCCCCTACCCGGGCTTCATCTCCTGGCGCGAAGTGCTGCATGCGGAGAGCCGGGTCACACCCGACGCGCTGGAAGCGCTGACCGTGAGTCTCGACCGTGATGACCCGATCAACATCCAATACACCTCGGGCACGACCGGATCCCCCAAGGCCGTCGTGCTGACCCATCATAACCTGCTCAACAACGCCTACTTCGCCGCTCAGGCGCTGCATTTCCAAACATCCGATCGGCTCTGCGTACCAGTCCCGTTCTACCACTGCTTCGGCATGGTGCTGGCAAACCTCGCCTGCCTCGCCACCGGAGCCTGCCTGGTACTGCCGAGCGAGCACTTCGACCCGCTCGCGGTGCTACAGGCCATCGAGGCCGAGCGTTGCACCGCACTGCACGGGGTCCCGACCATGTTTATCGCCGAACTGGAGCACCCACGCTTTCGCGAGTTCCGGCTTGACAGCCTGCGCACCGGCATCATGGCCGGCGCAACCTGCCCCCCGGCTCTGCTGCGGCGCGTGATGCAAGACCTGCATTGCCCCGAGATCCTGATCGGCTACGGCGAAACCGAGGCATCTCCCCTTACCCACCTGACGTCCCGCGACGACGATCTGGCAACGCGCACCGAGACCGTGGGTACCAACCTTCCGCATCAAGAGGTCAAGGTGGTGGACATCGCCAGCGGCCGAACCTTGGGTCTCGAGCAAACCGGCGAGATCTGTTTCCGCGGCTACCACATCATGCGCGGCTACTACGCGGACACAGAGGCGACGAGCCGAGCCATCGACGCCCGCGGCTGGCTGCACTCGGGAGACCTGGGCGAGATGGATAACAGAGGTTACGTCCGCGTGACCGGCCGGCTCAAAGAAATGATCATTCGCGGCGGCGAGAATATCTATCCGCGCGAGATCGAAGACTTTTTGTTTACCCACCCGAAGGTTGCGCAAGTGGCGGTATTCGGGATTCCTGACGAGTACTACGGTGAGGCGATCATGGGCTGGATCCAGCTCCACGAGGGCGAGAAAGCCACGGAGGAGGAGATCCGCCGCTTCTGCGAGGGCCAGATCGCCCACTTCAAGGTCCCCAAATACGTCTGGTTCGTGGAGGATTTCCCGATGACCGT
>JAHEIA010000541.1 GCA_024639625.1 Chromatiales bacterium | reverse complement strand
GTTCAGAAGCACGGGCAGATATCTTTGATTACATTGAACGATTTTACAATCAGAGAAAAATGCGTAAGCTAGGGAACACCAACCAGACTGCTCTTAACTGAGTGTCCGGAGAATCGGGGTAAAACCAAACAGCACAGAAGTTGACCAGAGTTGAGAAAGCATGGGAGGTTAGTCGCGTTCGAGCCTCCGAACCTGGCGCCAACATACCTGAAAAAGGGGGGATTCTCCATGCAACGACCGATTGTCGCGGCCTTTGGCGTCCTCGCGCTGCTTCTCGGCGGATGCGTGAGCGGCATTCGTCCCGCCGGGCCTCCTGAAGGAGAGCGATTCCGCGTTCCTGCGGGCGCGATATCCATCCAGTCTGACCGGGCAGCCGGTAATGATCTGGGCCGCAATCTCAACCAGGCACTGGACCGGCGCTTTGCCGGCGTACTGGCCAGGGATGCTGACGGGTTCCCCGTATTCCGCGTGCTCGCGCTGTCCGGCGGCGGCTCGCGGGGGGCTTACGGAGCGGGCGTGCTGTTGGGGTGGACAGAGCAAGGAACTCGACCCCAATTCGACATCGTGACCGGCGTATCAACGGGTGGCCTGATGGCGACCTTTGCCTTTCTGGGTCCCGAATACGACGACCGTCTGCGCGCGTACACCGAGATCGACAGCGACGACATTTATGTCACGCGCAATGCCGTGACCGGCGTCTTTACCGATGCGCTTCGCGACACTGCGCCCCTACGGGCGCTCATTGCGCGACAGATTGATGACTCGGTTCTCAAGGCGGTTGCGGAGCAGCATGCCGCCGGACGCCGTCTGTTCGTCGGGACCACAAACCTCGACGCCGCCACCTTCATCATGTGGGATCTCGGATGGATTGCGGCGAGCGACCGCCCCGACAAGCTTCAGCTCTACCGTGACGTCGTCCTCGCCTCGGCTTCGTTCCCGATGCTGTTTCCACCGGTGTACATCCCGATCGAGGTCGATGGGGTTACACACTGGCAGATGCACGTGGACGGATCGGCGCGCTCAAACGTGTTCGCCGCCGCCTTCATGCTCGATCTTGATGGCGCCATCGAACGGGCGGAACTGGGCAGCGAAGAAGTGCATCGAGAACTCTGGGTCGTTCACAATGGGCAAGCACCCGATGCGATCAACAAACCCGTTGCACCGAAAGTGATCGACATCGCCGAGGCGGCGATCCACAACCTGCTGGAAACCTCTTCCCGCAGCGGCATCAGCGAACTCTACTCAATGGCAATGCTCAACGGGTTTTCGTTCAGCTACACTGCTATCCCGGCAGATACGCAGATCGGTGCGGATGCCTTGAATTTCGATCGGGAGGAGATGAACCACCTCTTCGACATTGGCTTCGAAACTGGCCAATCGGGTGATGGCTGGCTGGTGCAACCACCCCCTGCGGAACCCTTCGAGCTTCTGAGACTGCTTGACCCCGAGGTCCTGCGCGCTTCAGGAGGACGCTTCCCCCAGATTCCGTTCCGGCCGCCACGGTGGCTGAGCAATCGCGCCACGGTGTCCAAAGCCGCGACCATCAGGTTGTGCACGGGCAGCGTAGCCGGAAACTACCATCGTCTCGGCGCTTTGCTCCAGAAGCGGCTTGCGCCGTTTGGACTCTCCGCACAACTCGTCCAGACCGAAGGCTCGTTTGAAAACCTCCAGCGGGTCGATGATGGCAGTTGCGATGCGGCGTTCACCCAGCACGACGCCTATCTCCTCGACCGATATGACACCCTCGACGAACTGGACCTGCGACCGGTTCTGCGGCCGAAATATCTCTTCGATGAATATGTCCACCTGGTCTGCAATCGTACGGCTGACGTGAGGCGGCTCGCGGACCTCCTCGACGACCCAACGAGGCACCTGGTCCTGCTCGGCGAGTCAGGGGGAGGTAGCGCCGTCAGCTGGGAGGTTTTGAAGCTGTTGGATGCTTCCTACGGTGCCGTGCCCACTGCGTTCGCGGATGGCGATGGTGGCCTCACCCTGCTCCTCGAGGAAACGCGTCCGGCCTGCCTCCTCTACGTTGGAAGCCTGAACTCACCCTTCATGGACCATGTCGATGCGAACGGGGCAACGCTCCGGCTCCTGGCAATCGCCGATCCGGGCGTCAGCAACGCGAGAGTCAAGGGCGAGAAGATCTACCAGTTCGACCGCTTTCCGATCGGCACCTATCCCACGCTCCAGGCCAACCTCGAGCGACCGGACCTGGCCGGCGTAACTGTCGGTACGTCGCTCATCATCGCGAGAGACTGGGCCGGGTCAAACCGCGCGGGCTATAGCGTGTTGCTGAACGTGGTCTCCGGGATGAGACGAGAATTTGCGGAGGCCGGTGGCATGGCCCTTTTCTCCCGCTCAGCTCAGTAGGCCAGATCCATTGTGCGCTGGCGTGCAGCTTATTCCGAATGATTGGTGTGTACTATAGTCAGCCGCTCAGCTATACAATTCAGTAGGCCAGATAGCCGGTTAAGTGGTCATCTGGCTAATGCTGACTGATACTCTAGATTCGCTACACGCCTGTCCATC
>JAHEIA010000540.1 GCA_024639625.1 Chromatiales bacterium | reverse complement strand
CCCGGGTGTCCGGTATCGAGCTGGATCCCGCTGGCGCCCATCGGTTCCGCTTGCCCTGCGAGGGGGCAGACCCTGCGGCGGCGGATCTCGTGGTGATCGCGGCCGGCGTGCGTCCCAACTTTGACTTTCTGCGCGGCAGCGGGATTGCTACCGACCGCGGGGTGCTGGTGGACGAGTACCTGAAAACCAGTGTCCCGGATGTGTTCGCCGCCGGCGATGTGTGCGAAGGCCTCGACTGGTCGACCGGCAAACGAGCGGTGAACGCCATCCAGCCTGCGGCGGTGGAGCACGGCCGCATTGCGGCCTTGAATATGACCGGGCAGCAGGTTGCCTACCGCGGCAGTCTGGCCATGAATGTGCTTGACACCCTCGGGTTGGTCTCCGCCTCCTTCGGCCTGTGGGGCGGTGTGGATGGGGGAGACTCGGCCAGCATGCTGGACGAGCGGAATTTCCGCTACCTGAAGCTGCAATTCGCCGACGACCGGCTGGTGGGCGGTATCGCGCTCGGCCACACCCAGCATCTGGGCGTGGTGCGCGGCTTGATCCAGTCGCGCACGCGGCTTGGCGCCTGGAAGCGCAAATTGAGCAACGACCCGAGCCGAATCATGGAGGCCTATGTGGCCTGTGCTGCTCCACCGGCCGTAGCGCGTGGTGCGAGATGAAGGTCACCCTCAAGTTGTTTGCCTCGCTTTCCGGTTACTTGCCCGCGGAGAAGCAGGGAAATTGGGTGCAGATCGAGGTGCCGGAGGGCACCTCTGCTCGCGCGGTACTGGAACGCTATAAGGTGCCGCCGGAACAGGTGCACTTGGTCCTGGTCAATGGTGTTTTCCTGCCGCCCGGCGATCGCGGGCGCACCTTGCGCCAAGGCGACGAGCTGGCGGCGTGGCCGCCTGTTGCCGGGGGGTGAAGCGCCGAATGCTGCGTACCGACCGTGCAATGCGCGTCCGGATGGGGACTCTGCGGGGGGCGGCGGACCCCACTCGGGAGGACAGGTGTTTCTGCTCCAGCCGATATCCGCCCCGGTGGCGCGAGACGAGGCTTGCCCCCGCGGCGCCGTTTAGCGATCATCGTGGATGAGCGTGTCGTCCGGGACATGGGACTCACGTGGGGGGAGTTCCTGCGCACCCTGCCGCTGGCCGTGGGGCATCATCGCTTCCAGGTTTGCGGCGGCGAGATTCACGTCGAACACCCCGGTGGCCGGGTACATATCCTGCTGCATCCGACGACCGAGAGGCGCCTGGGTGGCTTGGTCCTGCCGACCACTCGTGTCGAGTTCCTGTTGCGCGATCTCGCCCCCGGGGAGCGCGCTCGCTTTATGGAACGCCTGCAAAGATGCTTCCAACGGGGCGGCGGCTGACCCGAGTACCTGTCGACGCGGCGCAGAGCAACCTGGTTCGAGCATGGAGCAAGGCATCCTCCGCCATCGGGTCTGTGGCAGCGGATGTCCGTCCTAACCGACAGGAGCAGCGGAGTCATGAAACAAGCGGACGATCGACAAGGACAAGTACAGGAGGGGCAACGCATCCCGGTCGCGGCGGTGCTGGAGCGGCGGCCCGCGGCAAACCGCTGGGCCGCCGAGATCTGGCAAGTGAGCGGCATCGTGGCTGGCACCAAGGTGGCGCGTCTGCCCGCGGAGCTCCGCTCAGTACGCCACTCCCCGGAGAGCGAGCAGTTTCTGTTTGGCGGTTTGTCGATCGGGCTGCACCGCGACGAGGGAGAAAGTTACTACTACAATCTGTTGTCCGAGCACCCCTCGCTGTACGTGGTCTGCCGGGAGCAAGACGGCGCCATCCCCCGCCCGTTCCTCGCCACGGCGAGCTACGACGAGGCGGCCGCTTATATGGAGGGCGAGGATGAGGTGTTTCGGGTGCCTATGCCGGGAGAGATCTACCGTTGGGTCGAGGCTTACGTGCTCGAGCACTATGCCCCGGAGCGGAAGCAGAAGCGCAAGCGCAGGGATTGGTTCGAGGAGCATGATCATGAGCGCCAATGACCAGGACCCTGAAATCCAGACCGAGGACGGCTTCCTGCAGCGCTGGTCCCGGCGCAAGCTCAATCCCGAGGAAGATCCGGGTATTGCCGGCATTCCGCAGGCATCGGGCAGCGATCCGGCGCCGGCGAAGGCGTCCGAGATGGTCCCCGCGCCCCCTGTTGCCGAGCCGCTGCCGCCCCTGGACTCGTTGCACGAGGGGAGCGATTTCACCGCCTTTCTCGGGGCGGAGGTCCCGGAGGAGTTGCATCGCTTGGCGTTGCGGCGCCTGTTTCAGTCGCCGAAGTTCAATGTCATCGACGGACTCGACGATTATGCGGAGGACTTTTCCAGCTTTGCGCCGCTCGGCAACCTGATTACCCACGAATGGCAGCGCGCTCTGAAGCGCGAGCAGGAGCGCTTGCAGCAAGCGCATGCAGAACGTGCCCAAGCGGATCACCAGGCGCCGTCAGACAGTGAATACGGTCGCGAAAGCGCCCAGGCCGCCGGCGATGTGCCGGATCGGTCCGCTTCTCTGCCGGACGCCGCCCAGGCAGGGCCCCC
>JAHEIA010000121.1 GCA_024639625.1 Chromatiales bacterium | reverse complement strand
TGAAGATGTAGACAAAAGTGAAGGCGCCGATGACCAGAACATAGGGGATCAGCTTGGCGGTGCTCTTGATCAAAACCCCGAAGGGTTGGATCGTCGCCAACTCGTGTACCGCCGCGGCATTCAGCAAGGTGGCTGTGATACCCAGCGCCGAGAATACCAGCACCGGACCGATCAGCAGAACGCTGAGGTATTCGCTGAAACGCTGCCCAAGCCGGCGCGGTTGCTCCACATGCCAGATGAAATTGAACGATTCCTCGATCTTGGAGAGCAGCGAGATCACCGTGTAGACGAGCATGGCCAGACCGATCGAGCCCAACACACCCACCTTCACGTTCTCGACGAAGCCGATCAGTTTTTGCGCGATCTCGATGCCCTTCTCGCCCAGGGGCGCGAGAAAATTCAGCAACACGGGCTCCAGTTGATTGTGCACGCCGAAACCAGCGAGCACTGAAAACGTAAACGCGAGCAAGGGCACCAGGGAGAGCAGGGTCGTGTAGACCAGGCCCATGGCGCGCAGCGTTAGATCTCCCGAGGCGAAATCGCCGACGAAGACCCAAATGACCCGCAGCAGACGAACAGGCGCCGCCCGGAGCCAGGACAGCGTCGCCAGGTTGGATCCCCAGACCCATTGGTGGAAGCGAGCGGAGAATTGCGGCAGGCCCGTGCTCATAGAAGATGGTCTCCTTCATCCAGCCGGGCAGCGGTTCGAGAATTCCCCTGCCGGTCCGGCAACCATACCAGAGCCAGCGAAAAATGCAGCCGCCGGCACCGCTGCCAAGGCCTCGAGCCCGGTCCCGACCGAACCTTCATTCCGCTTGGCGTTGGCAGCGCTCGACCAGATCCCGCAGCGCCGATTCCTGCAACTCGATGCTTCGGGTCAGCAAGAACTGGGCAGACGCCCGGTGCAGATTCTGACCGCGCGCCTGCACCTTGAAGTAGCGGTCTCCCGCCAGGTGGTCGGAAAGAAAACGCAGACCCAGTTCGAACGGGATGAGTCGAATCGCGGCATACAGGTAGTCGAAGTCCTGGGTGCTCAGGCAGCCCCGGGCGACGGAGAGATAACCGCGCAGCACGGCGCGGCAGGTCGCCAGATCGAAACGGACCAGCGCCGGGGCGGATGGGGTTTCCGGCATGCGGCCACAACAGGAGCGCAGGCAATCCCCCAGATCGTATTGCCAGAGACCGGGTTTGACCGTATCCAGGTCGATTAGCGCCACTGCCCGCCGGCCGGCGCGATCGAAGAGCATGTTGTCGAGCTTGGGATCGCCGTGGATGACCCGCAGCTTGAGTAGGCCGCCGGCCTTGGCGTCTTCCAGCACCGAGACCGCTGCGCGACGCGCTTCGACGAAGCCGATACAGCGGCGCAACTCTGCGCCGGGCGCGCTCGCGACCCCGGCGGCGAGCAAGTGGTCGAACTCGGATAGATAGCCGGGCGTGACATGAAACCCGGGAAGCGCATCCTGCAACCGCCTTGGCTCCAGGTCGCTGCAAGCGGCGTGGAAGCAACCCAGGATGCGACCCGCCTCCTGGGCCTGCCGCGGGTTCTCGATGGCCTGCAGCGTCCGCGTCTCCGGGATGAACTCCATGGCGCGCCAGAACCCACCGCCGGCGTCGCGATGCAGGTCCCGGCCGTCCCGGGTCCGCAGCATCGCCGGAAGGTGCAACCGGCAGCCCGCTGAGCGGCGCAGCGCCGCATGGTCGAGCAGCACCCGAAGGTTGTCCACGATCGCTTGCGGCTGCCGGAAGACCGTTGCATTGATCCGCTGCAGCAGAAAACTTTGCCCAGAGCGGTCGCTCTCGGTGACCCGGAAGGTGTCGTTGATCAGGCCTGCGCCGTAGGGCCGAACCACGAGCCCGTGCCGGCGATCGAAGAATTCGGCGGCGGCCTCCACGGCAAGCTGCGTTAGCCTGCTTCGGTCGTTCATGCCTCCCCCGGGGACCGCCGGATCGGCGCCGCCTGCGATGACGCGGCGCGCAAGCGAGGGAAGGCGCTGTTCGCCCACAGCCTGATTTCGCTTCGCTCCACCATGATCCTGGGAAAATACCGCCTGCGATCCCGCATGGGAAGACGCCCCATTTCGGTCTACTATGCGATCTGCTCGAGCGAACCCGTCCCGGGAGACAGCGACCCATTGCCTGAAACACCGGATCTCCGCGCCCTCGATCGCTATCGACCCCTGATCGACGACTGGGCCGCATTCCGCGATGCCATGGGCTCCCCGCTGCCCGGCTGCCTGTGGACCAACCATGCGCGAGTCGCGGCGCAGGATCTGCAGCAGATCCTGCGCGACGACGGGGTGAGCTTGCAGCCGCTGCCCTGGTATGCCGATGCTTTTCGTATCGCGACGGACCTTTCGGTCGGCAATCGCTGGTGGTACCGGGCGGGGTTGTGCCACAGCCAAGAGGAGGCCTCCCTGCTACCGGTGTACCTGCTCGATCCGCAGCCGGGCGAGCGGATCCTCGATCTTTGCGCGGCTCCCGGGGGCAAGGCCGCGCAGATCGCCCTGGCGGTTGGCGAGCAGGGAACCGTGGTCGCCAACGACGCGCGTGCCGCACGGGCCCGCTCGCTGCGCGCCAATATGGAGCGCCTCGGCCTGATGAACCTGTGCACCACTCGCTACGACGGGTCCAACTACCCGCAGGCCGCCGGTCGGTTCGATCGCGTGCTGGTGGACGCGCCATGCAGCTGCGAAGGCACGCTGCGCAAGTTTGTCGGCAGCACGAGAGACGCCCCGCCGGCGAACCCCGCGCGCTATGCGCGCCTGCAAACCGCCTTGCTGCGACGTGCCGTGGCGCTCTGTCGGCCGGGGGGGCGCATCGTCTACTCCACCTGCACCTTCGCCCCGGAAGAAAACGAACAGGTGGTCGACACGGTGCTCAAAGAATCGGCGGGCCTGCTGCAGCCGCTGCAACTGCCGAGCCCCGGTTTCAACACCGCGAACGGTATTACTTCGTGGCAAGGGCGCCGCTTCGATCCGCGGCTGGAGCACACAATCCGGGTATGGCCGCAGCACAACGACAGCGGGGGATTCTTCGTCGCGATCCTGGAGAAGGCCCCCGCAGCGTCTGGCGATACGAGCGATGCGGGCGCTCTCGATTCAATCGAGGCACCGGAACTGGAGCCGATCCTCGGCGACAGGTTCGGCATCAGCGCGCAACGGTTGGCCTCCTGGTGCGCCTATCGGCGCACCGGCAGAGGCCTGCATCTGGCCACGCGCAGCCTGCGCCCACCGCC
Source organism: Chromatiales bacterium (assembly GCA_024639625.1). GTDB lineage: Bacteria > Pseudomonadota > Gammaproteobacteria > Chromatiales > Chromatiaceae > JAHEIA01. The sequence continues at coordinate 4,947 of JAHEIA010000121.1, read as the reverse complement.
GCACCCCGCTCCCGAGGCCATGGGCCTGGCGCTGGTGCGCACCAAGGCCCACCCGCCCAAGCTCTCCACCGCAGGGGCGATGCTGCTCGGGACAAGCGCGTCGCGCAACCTGATCGAAATGACGCAACCGCAACTCGCGGCCTATCTCGCGCGCAGCGACTTCCCGGTGACCGCACCGCAGATCGAACGCTGCGCCGGCAGCGGATACGTGATCGCCCGCCACCAGGGATTCGGCATCGGCATCGCAGAGCTGGACCGCGAGCGCTTGCGGGTGCGCAGCCTGTTTCCCAAACGCTGGCAAGTGGACCGCCTATGCGCGCTTGATCCGCCCGGATGAGCTAGGCTTGTGACCATCGTCTAGGCTGAGGCAGACTCATGTGCACCCTGGTCATCCTATTACGCCCCGATCACCCGTGGCCGCTTATGCTGGGCGCCAATCGGGATGAGATGCTGGAGCGTCCGAGCGCCGCGCCCGGCCGACATTGGGCGGACCGTCCGGAGGTCGTGGCGGGACTCGATCGGCTGGCGGGCGGAAGCTGGCTCGGCGTCAACGATCACGGGGTCGTGGCTGCGGTGATGAACCGGCAAGGCACCCTCGGACCGGACGCGCGGAAGCGCAGCCGGGGCGAGCTGGTGCTCGAGGCCCTCGATCACGCCGAGGCGAGCGCGGCCACCGAGGCCCTGGCGGAAATCGATCCCCAGGCCTACCGACCCTTCAACCTGTTCGTCGGCGACCCCCAGAGCGGGTATTGGATCGCTCATCGCGGTGCAGCGATGGCGCTGCAAAAGCTGTCTCCCGGGCTGCATATGCTCACCTCGGGCGATCTTGACGACCCGGCTGAGGCGCGAATCCGCAGCTTTCTTCCGCGCTTCCGAGCCGCCCCGGTTCCTGACCCGGAGACCGGCGAGTGGGAATCCTGGAAGGCGCTGCTCACCAGCCGGACGGAGCCGCCGGACGCGCCACCGGGCAGCGCGATGTACCTGGAAACGAAAGCCGGGTTCGGCACCGTCTCCAGCTCCCTGCTCGCGCTTCCGCGCTACCCCGGTTTTAGCGCGACGCCGGTATGGCTGCACGCGGAACGGGCGGCGCCGACAGCCGAGTTCGTCCCGCTGTCCCTGTCCGAGCCGACGGCAGGTGGGCGGCCCCAAGCGTCAACCGAGGAGGCCCCTTGATGCCAGATCCCGCTCGCGCCTCAACCATCGCCATGCGGCCCGCGCTACCCGGGCGCGCCGGCTGCCGCGCAACGCAGACGGCGGATTGATCCATGGGCGAGATCATCCGATTCAAGCGACCCAAGCTTTCCGAGAAGTACAAGGGCAGGGGGCTCTGCGCGCACGGTTTCCACAAATGGGAGCCGATGACGGAAAAGCAGTTCGACGTCAAGCAGGGACGCCTGGTCACGGTATACCGCTGCGCCCGCTGCGACGCGCGCAAGGTGGAGGCCCGCTAGCAGGTACCGGGGCGTCGCGACGACGCGTCATGCGGAGTCCAGGATCCGGCGCCAGGCCGGGTGGCGGGCGACCAGTTCCAGGGCCTCGGCCAGCAGGGTCTTCCCAGGCTCGACCCGATGCCAGACGGAGGCCCCCGAAGGATGGGGCAAGGGCACCAGGTCGGCGGTTCCCCAGGCAAAGGCGATGGGAAACTGGCGCCCCACGATCTGGTCCAGCCTTGCCGGTTCGAGGAAGCGGTCGATCGCCAGCCGGCCCACCGGCAGGATGAGTTTCGGGCGCAGCAATTCCTGTTCTTTCTGCAGCCAGCGAGAGCAGTTTGCGATCTCGCTGGGCGCCGGCACGCGGTCGCCACCTTGCGGCTTCTTACCGGGGAAACAGCGGCATACCGCCGCCATGTAGACCCGGCGGCGGAACCGGTCCTCCTCGATCCCCAGTTGGCCGAACCATCGAAACAGCGTGCGCCCCGCGGTCCAGGCGAAGGGTCGGCCGACCTCGCGCTCCTTCGGACCCGGGGCCTGGCCGATCAGCATCACCGGAGAAGGCACCGGAAGGCCGGTCACCGCCGGGCCCTGCATGCGCGGACAAAGCGCGCAGGCGCGCAGCTCGGCCTGGTGTTGCCGCAGCCCCTCTGCGACACGGGACCTTTCTTTATCCGGCTTGCCCGTCATTCACCCTCCCCTCTGTCCGCACAGCGAAACTACAGCAACCGCTCCAGACCCCGCGAATCCGCGATTCGGGATGGAAATTCTCAGGCGAATACGCTCTCATTAGGCCCTCTAGCAGACGTTAGCACTGATCAGGCGCCCCTGGGGATTCCAACATGACCGACCCGCACCAACCACCGCCAGGCCACAGCGTAAAAACGGAACCGAAATTCTGTCGCTGCCGGCTGTGCCACGAGCATTTCTACGGCGAGACCATCGCCGACGCCGAGCGAGCCTGTCGCGCGCATGCCGTCGAGGCCCACCCGGAGTGGGGAACCTCCGCCTGTTTCTGCCCTGACTGATACCCCACCTCGGTTCGACGACCGGGTTGACGCCACCCGGGCTGGCGTGTTGCAGTGCCCGGTCTTCGGCAAGCCGCAACGCTTGGACTATGCTAGTGGTCAACAAACAATGTGAGGGTGTCGCGGTCTGACAAGCGGAGCGGAAGCAACACCAGAGCGCGACACCAGAACCATAAGGAGACGTAGACGATGGTCGATTCCATGAGCCAGGTAATGAATCCGGGTCTCGCCGCGAAGAAGGATCCCAACTTTCCCCACGCGCCGGAGGACTGGAGCAAGGCAAACGCAGAGCAAACAGCGCAAGACGAGGGCGTGAATCTCACCGATGATCATTGGGAGACCGTGCGCGCTCTGCAGTCTTATTTCGCCAAAGTGTCGAGCCCGAACGTGCGTGAACTGCACGACGCCCTGGACGAGAAGTTTCATGCCCAGGGAGGGATCAAGTATCTGTACGGAATCTTGCCCGGAGGTCCGGTGGCCCAGGGATGCCGCATCGCAGGGCTGACGCCCCCCGCCGGCGCTACCAGCAGTTCGTTCGGCAGCGTGCAATAACCGATATCGGCAGCCGATCCGGCGATTTCCCGCGTCCGCCTGGGGTTGCGCAAGCAGCCGCTGGCGGTTTCGCGGGAGCCTTTCCCAGCCGCGTTCGTTGCCAGGTCACCGGCGCCGGGCGCGGTGCGACGGCCGCGTATCGACTCGCGGAACGCGGCATCAGCCGGCGAACGGCTGGTAACCGATGTCGACCACCCAGTAACAGATCTCACCGCCGGGCGTGCGCACGCACACTTCGTCGTCCAGGGTCTTTTTCATCAGGGCGCGCGCCACCGGGGAATCGACGCTGATGTAGCCTTGCCGCGGATCGATCTCATCGGGGCCGACGATCCGGTACACCGCTTCGCGGCCGCTGTCGTCCTCCAGCTTCACCCAGGCGCCGAAGAAGATCCGCTCAGACTCTGCGGGGGGCCGCGATACTACCTTCAGGTCCGGAAGCCGCTTCTGCAGATAGCGGATACGGCGGTCGATTTCGCGCAGTTCTTTCTTGCGGTAGATGTACTCCGCGTTCTCCGAGCGGTCCCCCTCGGCCGCCGCCGCAGCCAATGCCTTGGTTACGCCCGCGCGACGGCCCCAAAGCTGATCCAGCTCCGCCTGCAGAGCCCGAAACCCCTGTTCGGTGATGTACGGCGAACGCCTCGCCGGCGATGACGGGTAACGGCCCGTAAGACTCCCGCCCGATGCCTGCGGCCGGCCGCCGCGCTTCATGTGTGCAGCTCGATGACGTCGCCGTCGAGCAACGGGTGCCCGCTCCCGACCTGTTGACCGTCGAAATGCCCGGGGCCCCAGACGCGCGCGAACCGGAGTCCGTGCGCAAGGTCTTTGTGTACCAGTTTGGCGACATCGCCCACCGTCTGGCCGCGACGAATGGTGAAGGGGCGGCCCATGTCGGCTGGGCGGCCCGGCGCCTTGGTGTAGATGCGCGCGACGGCGAGCCGTTCGAACAGCCAGGGGCCCAATGCTTCGAGCCCCTGGCCGCTCGCGGCGGAGACCGCAATCGCTCTGTGCCGCAGTCCGGTCAGCTCGCGGAACACGCCCAGTTCATCGTCCAGCCCGGCGATCTGATCCGCCTTGGTCAGCAACATCAAGGTCGGCAGCTGCAAGGCGAAGGGATCGGCTGCTTGCTCCGCCTCCGGTTCCGCCTCGAACCCCGTGTCCTGTGCCGGCCATGTTTCGCACAAATGGATCTTTCTTTCGGACAATATCCCGACCAGGGCCATCACCTGATCCACACACTCAGGGGCGGTAAGATCGACCAGCAGCAACGCGGCGTCCGCGGGCTGCAAGGCATTCGCGATCCAGGCAACCGGGTGTTCCGGCGACAACGGTGGGAGATCGACGAGCTGAAAATGGATGTCGAGATGGGGCATCATCCCCGGCTGCGGATACTGGGTGGTGAAGGGGTACGGACCGACCGGCGCATCGGATCCGGTGAGCTTCGCGTGCAGCAGCGACTTTCCTGAATTCGGCGCCCCGAGGAGCGCGATCTGCGCAGCACCCTCGGGATGCACGACGGTCGCCGGCCCGCCCCGCGCGCCGCCCTTTTTCGGGCCCGCCAGTTCCTCGGTGAGCTCCTTGATCCGGGTCTTGATATCCGCCTGCAGGTGATCGGTGCCCTTGTGCTTGGGAATCGTCCGCAGCATCTCGCGCAGGCTGGCGAGACGCTCTTTCGAGTCCCGGGCCGCGCGAAAGGCCCCCTCCGCCGCTTTGTATTCCGGACTCAGATTGGCAGGCATGGCATCCTCAGTGTACCCCGCGTTCGGCTTCTCGCTCTTTATGCCACGGCGAGGCGGTCGGAGGCAAAGGAGCTCGGTCTGCGTCGTGCAGCGCGCCACCCCACACTCCGAGCTGCGGGCAGCAGAAAGCCGGAAGATCGGTCGAAAAAAAACCAACCGCACGCCTTCGAAAGGCGGTTGGCGCACGAGACAGACCACGAC
>JAHEIA010000539.1 GCA_024639625.1 Chromatiales bacterium | reverse complement strand
CCTGTTCCGTTGCCCGACCGAAACCCGGGCGATACTCAATATCGGCGGCATTGCCAATGTCACGGTACTGCCCGCCGAGCCTTCGGAGCCGGTGACCGGTTTCGATACCGGTCCCGGCAATACCCTCATGGACCAGTGGATCCGGCAACAACAGGGGCTGGCGCTGGACAGGGATGGTGCCTGGGCCGCAGGCGGGAGCACCGACCCGGACCTGCTAAGCTGTCTGCAAGCTGACCCCTATTTCAGGCTGCCACCCCCCAAGAGCAGCGGACGCGAGCACTTCAACCTAGACTGGCTGGCGACCTGCCTGGCACAGGACGGCCCGACGGCACGGGATGTCCAGTCGACCCTGTGTGAACTGACGGTTGCCAGCATTGCAGAGGCCGTCAGGGAGTGCGCCAATGATGCCCGGCGCCTGCTGGTGTGCGGCGGCGGCATACATAACAGGGAACTGCTGCGCAGACTGACGGCCGCGCTGGATCCGGTCGTGGTTGAATCGACCGGTGGATATGGACTCGATCCTGACTGGGTGGAAGCGGTGGCCTTCGCCTGGCTGGCGAAGCGTCACCTGGAAGGCAAACCGGGCAACCTCCCCACGGTTACCGGGGCACGTCAACCGACGGTACTGGGCAGATTATTCAGAAAGCCCTGAGACAGGGCGTTGCTAGCGCCCCCAGCACGTGTCCACACTGCCGGCGCTGGCGCCCTTCGCGCCTGCCTGGGTCAGCGTGAGCGTCCCGCAACCGTCCCCGGTCTGATTACCCTGCGGCACGGCCTGCAGGGTGAAGCTGTTGGCGGCCGGCCCACCACCCTGGAAACTCAGGGCATAGGCCACGTTGGAAGTGTCCCTGGGTGCGGATTGATAGGGCAGATCGGCATTCGCCAGGGCATTGCCATCCGGCTTGAGATTGTAGCGGTTGGTTTCCGAGTAATTCCTTTCCAGGAACTGGGCGTTCTCCAGCAAGGCCGCCTTGGCATCCGCGCGTTTTGCGCGCAAGGCATGGCCCGTAAAGCTGGGATAGGCAATGCTTGCCATGATGGCAATGAGTGCCACTACAATCATCAACTCGATCAGCGTTATGCCGCGCTGTGCGGTTGCGTTCATACCCTATTCCCCTTGAATGGACTAGTCCTTGCGCTCGCGCAGCAACTTGAGCCGCTTGAGTTCGCGCGTGTCCGTCGGCAGCACCCAGATTTCGTTGATGGTCTTGCCCGCACCGGCCGAGAAACGCACCGATTGCCCCTCCTTGAGCGACCAGACCTGATCTGTGCCGCCGATGAAATTGCGAACCTTGCTGCTACCCGTCAGCCTGTAGAGGCTTTCATCGATCCGGATCTGCTGTGTGGCACGCTTCACTTCGCGGATGACACCCTCCCTTTCAGGCTCGGCATGGAGCGAGGGGATACACGCCATCAATAAACCGGCGATTAATGACATTCTGAAAAATTTCATTGGGGGTTTCCTTGTCGATTAGCGAATTTGTCGCCAGGATTGCCGACCGACGAATCCCGAGCCCGGGTTCTCCACCACGTGGCTGATTTCACCCGACGAACTCGGCATGTACTTGTGTTCCTTGCCCACATCCATCAAGCGCACCGGGGCCGGACTGATGCCCTTGCCGGGCCTGATACCGGCAGGAGACGTGTCACCAATGCCATCCGCGTCTGTGTCGATCATGTCCCTCAGGTCAAACACCCCGTCGTTGTTCAGGTCAAAGGGTGGATCCGCCAGGGCGCCGCCATTTTCTGCATTGACCTCCATCAACCAGCTGTACCCGCCGCTGCTGCAGGTCCCGCTATCTGGGACGATGGTCACGAAGATGACTCTGTTATCAATGAGCAATGGATTGCTCGCGACCCGCTCGCCGGAGTCCGGCAGGTCGAGGAACCAGCCCGTGTGGTTCTTCGTCAGGGGATCGCGACTGAGCGTGCGCAACCTCTCGTTCGGGAACGCAGGGTCCGTGCCCTGGAAGGTGACGGTCTGTTCCAGCATGCCGGCGCGGCTGTTGATCTGGCTGTCGGTATCGGAAACCGCGTAGAAACTCTGGCTGCTGGTATCGGCCACATCCGGGCCTCCCAGATAGCGTCCGGTGCCGAAGTAGACCATTATGTCGAAGCTGTAATAGCCATGTCCGACCTCGGGCCGGCTGGTAATTGGCTGCGGGTTGTTGCTGGCGTCCTTGGCGATAAACAGGGGCTTCCTGTTGGCGCCCTGCTTGAACGCCACATCCCAGCTGCTGGAGCTGGATGAATTGACATCAAATTTCCACAGGTTCCCGCGCAAGTCACCGGCATAGATGTAATCGACCAGGCGATCGCCATTGATATCGACGACGGCCGGGGTGGCCAGGCCGTTGGGATTGGTTGTATCACCCACGCCGGTGTCGATCTTCTCGATGAGCGATCCGTCCTCGATATTGACGATATAGAGCACGGCATGGCCGGATGTGCTGGCATTGCCGTCGGCCTCGGTACTGTTGTAGCCATTGCCGAATACCGCGGCCCAGTCCCCGTTCTGCATACGCACAATCGCCGGCTGG
>JAHEIA010000538.1 GCA_024639625.1 Chromatiales bacterium | reverse complement strand
GAACTACGGCCTGGAAGTTTACAATCAGAATTGGGGACAGTGGCGGGTCTGCGTCTTTGCCAAGACCGCGTTAAAGACTGAACCTGGCAAGCTTGTACAATTGACAGGTAGTCAATCCTATTTTGGCTTTCGGTACGACAGCAACAAGGCGGTCGTGCTCGACGCGGCCAAGACCGGTGATTGATCCGCCTTACCGCGCCTTCAACATCCAGCCACAGAACCCCGCCGCCAGTGCTGCGCCGACCAGTTGGGCGGCAATAAAGCCCGGGGCGTGGGTGGGTAGAATGCCGGAGAAGGTGTCGGTGAAGGAACGGGCGATGGTTACCGCCGGGTTGGCGAACGACGTTGAGGCGGTAAACCAGTAGGCCGCTGTTATGTACAGGCCGACGAGCCAGGCAACGGCATCCGCCTTGAAGCGCACGCCGAGGAAGATTACCGAGACGAGGCCGAAGGTGGCGACGATTTCAGCGAACCATTGCGGACCACCGGTGCGCGCCGTGGCTGATGCCTGGAACAGCGACAGATCGAACATGCCGTGGGCAATCAGCGTGCCGGCGATGCCGCCGAGAATTTGCGCCACGATGAATTGCGCTGCCTTGGCCCAGGCGAGATCACCACGCAAGGCAAAGGCAACCGATACCGCCGGGTTGAAGTGCGCGCCCGACACCGGCCCAAAAATTGTGATCAGCACGACCAGAATGGCGCCGGTCGGTATGGTGTTGCCGAGCAGCGCCAGCGCCACGTCCTTGGTCAGCATGTCGGCCATAATGCCGGAGCCGACGACCGTGCAAACGAGTGCTGCCGTTCCAACCGCTTCGGCGGCGAGTTCTCTCGATGATGAAAAAGTCATGCCCCTCACCCATGCCCCTTGTTGAAGCTTCAGCCGGCGTTGTCGTGAATGTCCTGCAAGCGGGCCTGCAGGTCTCGCGGTTCCATATCCTGCCCAACGATTTCCAGCAATCGGGAAATCCGTTCATGCAGGCTGTCATAGGCGGTCTGGAACGCTGTGTGGATATCTTCGGCACTGCCGGTTGCCGCAGCCGGATCTGGCAGACCCCAATGCACCGTCACCGGCGCGCCCGGCCAGATCGGACAGACCTCGCCGGCGGCCGATGAGCACACCGTGATCACCACGTCCATGGCCGGGCCGGATGCATCGGCAAATTCATCCCAGCTCTTGGAGCGCGCATCGGCGATGGTGATACCGTTTTCCTTGAGCACCTCAAGCGCTACCGGATGCACTTGCCCCTTGGGCTGCGAGCCGGCGGAGAAGCCGCGAATATCCTTGCCAGCCTTGTCCGCCAGCGAGTTGATCAGGCCCTCGCCAAGGATCGAACGGGCCGAGTTTCCGGTACATAAGACGAGGATGTTGATGGTTGTGTCTGTCATAGACTGGCGCTCCGGGTGTGCTCAATGTTGAGCGGTTCAGTATATCCCCTTCCTCCAAAAAGAGGGAAGGCCGGGATGGGGGTTGACGAGGGTGCAATTCGACGCGGTTCGTCCGTGAAGGCACCGCCATCAATCCCCACACTGACCCTCCTCGTTTTCCAGGGGAGGGAACTGTTGCACGTCCCACCGTCATGTTATCTACTGCGCGAGTTCTGGTAGGTTATGACCCTCAGGAGTGCAAGATGCTGAAAGAGCAATTGGCGAACGATATCCTCGCTGCCGTGGATGCCGGGTTCGACAGCCAAGTCAAGTTCACCCAGGACCTGATCCGCTTTGCCTCCGTGCGCGGGCAGGAACACACCTGTCAGGATTTCATCTTCGAGGCGATGCGCGCGCGCGGACTGGCGATGGATCGCTGGGCGGTCGATGTCGCCGACATCGAAAACCACCCCGGCTTCTCGCCGGTCAAGGTCGATTACACAAACGCCATCAACGTGGTCGGCACGCACCGGCCGCGCGAGGACAATGGAAAATCGCTGATCCTCAACGGCCATGTCGACGTCGTGCCGGTCGGACCGCTCGACATGTGGTCCAGGCCGCCGTTCGAACCGGCGATCGAAGGCGACTGGCTGTATGGCCGCGGCGGCGCCGACATGAAGGCCGGGCTGGCCGCCAACATCGCCGCGCTCGATGCGCTGCGCGCGCTCGGGTACCAGCCGGCAGCGCGGGTGCATGTCCAGTCGGTCACCGAAGAGGAATGCACCGGCAACGGCGCCCTGTCGTGCCTGGTGCGCGGCTACCGGGCCGATGCGGCGATCATCCCCGAACCGGAAGACGACAAGCTGGTGCGGGCCAATGTCGGTGTCATCTGGTTCCGGGTGCATGTGCGCGGGGCACCGGTCCATGTCCGCGAGGCCGGCGCCGGCGCCAACGCCATCGAGGCGTGTTTTCCGCTCATCCAGGCGTTGCGCCAACTGGAAGAGCGCTGGAACGCCGGCAAGGCGGGGCGCAAGTATTTCGAAGAGCTCGACCACCCGATCAACTTCAACGTCGGCAAGATCGAGGGCGGCGACTGGGCCTCGTCGGTTCCGGCCTGGTGCTCGTTCGATTGCCGCATCGCGATTTTTCCCGGCACCGACCCGCGCGAAGCG
>JAHEIA010000537.1 GCA_024639625.1 Chromatiales bacterium | reverse complement strand
TGGTGAGGATGGCAGCGATTACCGGCATGCCCACTTCCACAACGCCGTCCACAGCAGCCATCAGGGCGGTTTTGCCCTGCTTGCGGTGAACATATATGGCCTCGCCCACGACGATGGCATCGTCCACAACGATGCCCAATACCATGATCAGGCCGAACAGGGAAATCATATTGACGGTGCCACCCATGGCCCACACGATGACCAGCGCACCGGCAATAGAGATGGGAATGCCCATACCGGCCCAAAAAGAGAGTCGCGCATTCAGAAAACACCACAACAGCAAAAAAACAATGGAGAGGCCGATGATCCCGTTTTTCAATAGTAGGTCGATGCGCGCCCTGAGCATATCAGTATTGTCAAAAAGCACCTGAAGGTTGGCTCCGTCGGGCACCTGCTGCTGCTTCGCATGAACGTATCGGCCGATGGTTTTTGAGATCACCAGCGCATCTTCTTCGGGCGTCTTGTAAACAATCAGAAGAACGGCCGGCTCGCCGTTGATGGTCGCGGCGATGGGGTCCTCGGTGAATCCATCGTCGATGTTTGCCAGGCGATCCAGGGTGACCACGTCTCCCTCCGGTCGGGCCAACACCACGATCGAAGCCAACTCCTTGCCGGTATATTTTCGACCCATGGTGCGCACCCGGATCTCCTCTTCACTGGTGCGGATGGTACCACCGGCCAGGTTTAGGCTGCTGCGACGGACGGTGTCTGCCACATCCGAAAAGGATAGGCCATACTGGCGGAGCTGCTCCTCGGAGACTTCGATGGCAATTTCATAATCCCGTGCACCGAACGTTTCTACCTGGGAGATGTCAGGTAACTGCTGGATTTCGTCCTTGACCTGTTCGGACCACTCCTTGATTCTGCGTTCAGACATGTCACCCGACAGGTAGAGCAGGATTACCACATCCTTGAGAAGCAGCTCGCTGATCACCGGTTTTTCGGCATCCACCGGGAAGGTAGAAATGGCGTTGACTCGGGTACGCACGCGGTCGAGCACCTCTTCAACATCATAGTCTTCTCGGACTTCGATATTGGCCGACCCCAGTCCCTCGGATGATTCGGTGGTGTATTGCTTGATTCCCTGGAGTCCTTCGATGGCTTCTTCGATCTTGCGGCTGATCCCCTCTTCTACCTCTTCCGGATCTGCACCGGGATAGGGAACAGAAATAGTGATCATGTCCAGCGAAAATTCCGGGAAAGTTTCACGGATCATGTTGGATGTGGCGATGTATCCGGCAATAAAAATCAGCATCAGGACGATGTTGGCGAACACAGTGTTCCTTGCAAAGGCGGCAAGCACCCGTTTCATGATGCGGGCTCCTTGGCAGCTACGGCATCCGCAATGTCCAGCAATGCATTTTCAAGCGGGTCAATGAGTCGGGTCAGAATCACTGTTTCACCCGGTTTGAGTCCCTGGTCCACGAAGGCAAATTCTCCTTCGATTCGCGCCACGCTGACACCTACTGTTTTCAGCCGGCTTTCGGCGCTGGCCAGGTATATCTTGTTTTCAAAACTCACCGCCTGCCGGGGCAGACGGTATACATCGCGCATGATCCGACCAGGTATATCGACCTTGCAAAACATCCCCTCCACCAGAGGAAGCACCTGGTTGCCCTTGCCCATCGCCGAGTCGGCGGAAATCCGTATGGCCACCGTGAGTGTCCGCGTTTGCTGGTCAAACTTGACCACTCGGTTCAGGATTCCGGTCCAAACGGATCCGCTTTTGTCTTCGGTCCAGCGAATCGTGCATTCAACAGGCGTTAACGTGGCGAACCAGGCGATGGACGGTCGGTTGTTGACTGTTGCTTCGAACTGCAGCCAGCGCCGTGCGTCCCGGCTATCTAAGGGAACCTGAATTTCAAGAACCGTATCATCCGCCAGGGTCATTACGTTCTGACCGGCAGAGACATACTGGCCGGTCTCCATCAACACCGATTTTATGCGCGCATCGAAGGGCGCTTTAACCGTGCAGCGCGACAAATTGGTTTCTGCCATAGAAAGGCGAGCCGCCGCCGAGGTTAGACTGCTTTGGGCCTCTTTGATCTGCAACGGGTAGAGACTCACCGCCTGGGCCATCTGATCCGCCTGATCCGAAGTGGTATTGTATGCTCGCTCTGCCTGATCCATTCCGGATCGGGTCCCCACGCGATCAACCTCAAACAGTTGCCGGACCCTTTCGAATTCGGTCTCGGCCAGTTGGGTATTTCGTTCCAAGGTTTTCAATCGCTGGCTGTCAATGGCGAGCTGTTTTTCTAGGCGAGCCACTGTATTCTGCCACTGGGCGACCCCAGCCCTGGCCTCCTGGAGGCCGGCTTCGTAGTCGGCCGGGTCGATGCGAAACATCACCGCATCGGCAGGAATAATCTCCCCAGCTTTTAGTGCCGGATGCGTGTAGACCACCCTGCCGGTCACTTCAGGGGCAATGGTTACTGTCGTCAGCGTCCTGGCTTCGCCGTAACCGGTAATGGCCACCGGATAGTCTCCGGGCTGGACTGCCATGACCTGCACCCTGATCGGGCGCTCTTCGGCCTTCACCTC
>JAHEIA010000120.1 GCA_024639625.1 Chromatiales bacterium | reverse complement strand
CGCTGCATGGTTCATGGTCGCGATGAATTCATCTGCGAGCTCTTGCTGACCGACCGCGCGGAGTCCCCTTTCGACCTGTTGCAGACTATCCGGCAGCGGAATCCGGACCTCGGCATCGTTCAGAAACCCGCCATCCTGGCCTAGATATTCAACAGCCCGCTGCGTACCGACACTGAGCGCCTCCTTCAACCCGGCAGCGATCTCGGATTGCGAAAGCCCTGCCGCGGAAGCGGCATTCTGTGTTGCCGGTGCATTCAGCGCGCCCTGCAAGGGCTTCAGCATATCGTCCCAGGCCGCCGAAGCGTGCCCCGTCACGACCAGAAGCCCTACGAAAAAGGCTCTTTTCCCAACCATTCTGTGCACTTCGCTCTCCTTCAGATTGCACCACTCCGGCCTGCGGGCGAAGCCTGCAGACCGAACCATGGATTTCTGACCACGGATACGCGCCAGCACCCGCCGGAGAGGGCGAGGTCGACCCCACACACCGCAGCCGCCTCGCGCCGTCCCGTTTCGCGGGTTCCGACACATCCATCTCTCAGGGGCCCTCTACAGGCCGTTACGCACCTCGGCCCCGGCGCCTATTTCACGCATCCCAAGTGAACACGGAAACGCCCGGCCGAGCAAGGGTGGCCGATAAATGCTAAAGTTTTCCCCCAAGACTTGACTGGCTGACAGGAGATGACCGCCACATGAGTGTCGAAAAAGATGCGCAGATCCCGGAAATGGATGTCGACGAACTCTATCGGGAAGACACCTTCACCGATCGGCGTGTGGGAAGCATTCGCCGGCTGACCCCAGTATCCGCGGACGGGTCGGAAGATGCATCCCGCCCCGTAATCTATGTCGGCCAGACCCAAATGATGACCCCGGCAGGTACGCTGCCGCTGAATTTTGAGATCGACGCTCAATCCCTGGGCGAAGCGGCGCAAAATTTCCCGGCAGCGGCCCAGGATGCGGTGGACCGCACGATACAGGAACTGGAGGACCTACGGCGCGAAGCCGCTTCCTCCATCGTTCTTCCCGAAGCGGGCGGCGGAGCGCTCGGCGGGGTGGGCGGTCTGCCGGGCGGCGGCAAGATCCACATGCCGTAAGACGACAGCCCTCGGAGCAAAGTTCACGGTACATTCCGTGCGCAAATCCCCCCTGATCTTCGGGCTCTTGCTGTTGGCCGTGTGCGGATTCGGCGGACCGTCGGCAAGCGGCCGGGGAAGCGAAACGCAACCACCACAAACCGTCGACCGGGTCGACCTGGATCGCTATCTGGGTACCTGGTACGAAGTGGCTAAGATCCCGAACTGGTTCCAACGTGGCTGCGTTCGCAATACAACCGCGCAATATTCGCGGCTAACGGACGGCCGGATCCAGGTCGTCAACCGCTGCGTGGATCGCGACGGGAACACGGCCACAGCGCAGGGAGTCGCTCGAGTCCTGGATGCGGAATCGGGCGCCAAGCTGGAAGTGAGCTTTGTCAGCCTGTTCGGCTGGCACCTCTTTTGGGGAGACTACTGGGTCATCGGACTGGGAAGCAACTACGAATACGCTGTAGTAGGCTCGCCGAATCGGCGTTATGGCTGGATCCTCAGCCGAACACCCGATCTTTCGCCGCAGGCACGCAGCGCGATCGATACGCTCCTGACCGATCGCGGATACGAGCCAGCGAAATTCCAACCAACCGAGCAGGACCCGGCTTGAGCCCGGCGCCCGGATCGGTCCGCTGACCCGACAAGAGCGAGTCCGCGTAGCCTACCTAGATGGACTGCCGCAGAGACGCGCCGGGGGCCGAGGCGAGCGGCATGCCGGCTAGCGGGTTGAGACAAACGATGGAGGAAACAACGCCGTGCCCTATTCGCCGTTCTTCCCTCAGTTCAGCGACTTACCCAATGCGCTGCCGATCTTCCCATTGGAAGGTGCGGTGGTGATGCCGAATGCGGATCTGCCGCTGAACATATTCGAGCCCCGCTACCTGAATCTGGTGAACGACGTGTTGACCAGCCACCGCATGTTCGGAATGGTGCAGCCCGATCCGTCGCGCGGAGGTTCGCCCACTCCGGTCTACCGAACCGGTTGCGCCGGGCGAATCACCTCTTATCAGGAGACCCTGGACGGGCGTATCGTCCTGTCGTTGACCGGTGTCTGCCGATTTGACATCCAGGAGGAACTGCCAACGACTCGCGGCTACCGCATCGTGATCCCGGATTGGCAGCGCTTTGCCGCCGACATGGAATCCGCAGACGTCGACGACGGAATCGGCATTCAGCCCTATCTGGACACCCTGCGCCGCTATTTCCTGCGCAACAACCTCGACACGGATTGGGACGCTTTGGAACAGCTGTCCCAGGAGCAGCTAGTGCACGGGTTGCTGCCGTTGCTGCCTCTAGCGCCCGCGGAAAAGCAAGTGATCCTGGAAGCGGTGGGGTTGACTGAGCAGGCGAATGCGCTGGTGAGCGCCCTGGAATTCTCTCTGCAAGAGGAAGGTGGCCCCGGTCCCGCGCGCCACTGAGCGCTGCACAGACTCGAGGTCCCGCTTCTCTCATCCCACCATCCGGGACTCCGCCTCGACGAATACCCGCTTCACCAGCGGAAAGGCTTTTTTCAAGTCGCGGTCGAGTCGCGCAACGGTATGTTCGATCGCCCCCGCTTCCAGGTCATCACAGAAATCGACACTCAGATTCACCAGTATATATTCCGGCCCCATGTGCATGGTGAGGACCTCGTTTACCGACTCGACACAGGGATAAGCCGAGGCAATGGCACGAATTCCTTTGACGACACTCCGATTGGCCGCTTCGCCGATCAACAGGCTCTTGGTTTCGTAGGCCAGCCAGATCGCGGTTGCGCCAAGGATGATGCCGATCAAGAGCGACGCCACGCCATCGTAAACCGGGTCACCGGTCAACTGGGAAAACAGCACGCCGAAGAAGGCAATGATCAGGCCAAGCGCCGCGGCACTGTCTTCGAACAGAACCACGAAGATGGACGGGTCCTTGCCCCGGTGAACCGCCTCAAAATAGCCGAACTGGCCTTTTACCTTGGTAAATTCTTTCAGGGCGAACAGCCAGGCACCGCCCTCGAACAACAAGGCGAAACCGAGCACTACGTAGTTGATGTGCGGATTCTCGATCGGACTCGGCTGCAGGATATGGATCACCCCCTCGTAGGAGGAAACACCTGCGCCGACCGCAAAGATCAGGATCGCGACGACGAAACTCCAGAAATACACCTCCTTGCCGTGACCGAAGGGGAAGGCCTCGTTGGCAGGCAGGCGGCTGCGATGCAGCCCGTACAGCAACAGCAACTGGTTGCCCGTGTCCACTACCGAATGAACCCCTTCGGAGAGCATCGCCGAGCTGCCGGTCACGGCTGCCGCAATGAACTTGGTCACCGCAATCAGGAAATTACCCGCAAGGGCGGCGTAGATGACCTTCGTCGAGGAACTCGCCATGGGGAAAAACTAACAGATACGGAATCGGTTTGCGAAGCGAAGCGCAAGCCGTCGTCGCCGTACGATCCGCTCCGCTCTGCCGCGGACACACCGGCAAAGCGCTGTTCCCCGGATGATCGCTCGGCTGCTGCCGCGAGATTGCCCGCCGTTGAAGGCAGCGCAGCCGGAGGGTTGAACCAACCGATCGCTGCACTCTGCGAACGGGCAGCGCTTTGCCGAAAATTGCACTAGTTTATGAGGAACGATAGTGAACCCGAGAGGTTGCCGCCATGTCGCAGAAAGACCCCACAGAGTCGACCCAAAGGCTCGACCGCATCGTAGCCGACGCGCGCAGGCGCCGCGAAGAGCGAGAAAAGGGATACCGGGAGCAGGCGCTGAAACTGTACCCCTGGATCTGCGGGCGTTGCAGGCGGGAATTCACCCGCGAGAATCTCCGCGAACTTACGGTGCACCACCGGGATCACGACCACGACAACAACCCGCCCGATGGCAGCAACTGGGAGCTACTCTGTCTGTACTGCCATGACAACGAGCACCGGCGGTATCTGGACCACTCGGCGAGCGGCGCAGACAGCGCCGGAGACGAGCGTCCCGAGTCTACCACCTTCAAGCCTTTCGCCGATCTCGGCGCCCTACTCTCACCCGGAAAAGAAGAATCGTGAGCAGCACCGGAGACCGGAAAACCCGCGCCTACTCGGGTCCCCCACCGTCATCGGAGCGAACGATATCCACCCTGACCTTGGCGACCAGGGCGGCCAACGCGCCCAGGGCGGCAAAGACCGGCGCCATCAGGGTCACGGCGCCGCTAACGGCCAGGCCCGCGGTCAGGGGCACTTCGAGCAGGACAGCACCGTCGGGTTTCCGAATGATCAGACGCCGCACGGTCCCCTCGGCAATCAGCTTCTTTACGTAATCGACCAGCTCGCTGCCTGCGATGCTCACTTCTTCCGTCACTCCTCGCTTCTTCTTCTCGTCGCTCATAGGTTCACCTCTCAGCTCGCCTGCAAAAGCGCTTCAACCTGTGCTGCCTGCACCGGTTGCTCCAGCAGCGCGTAGATCGCGTATCTCTCGGACAAGCGTACAGCGTACTCGCGTTCGGATTTTTCTACCATCACGATGACCCGTGCCTGGGGCGCATACTTCTGCAGGCTGGCGAGCAGTACGTCGAGGTTGCCAAGATTTGCGCCCGCGTAATTACTGCCGTAGCCGTAAAAGAACTCCGCTACCAGATAGTCGGGCTTGCGCGTGCGCAAGGCATGAATCGCCTTTCGGATGGAACTGAACCGCACTTCTTCGAGTTCCAGCCGCCGATACGTCGCGGAGAGGTTCGGGTGAGTCGGTGACTCCACCACGGAGAAGACCACGCTTTTCGACATCGGCTTCGGCGCGCAACAGATCAGCGCGGCCTTTCCTCCGGATCCCGCCCGTCGAGCACCTCCGCGGCATAGACGAAGTCGCTCGGCAGGCCCGAGCAGATCTTTTCCACCACCGCTGCGAGGCCCTTTTCCGTATAGGGCTCCGCTGCATGCCTCCCCCAGACCGGCGCGGGCCAGGCTCGGTCGCCGCGGTAGCGAACCACGTGGTGTAGATGCAACTGAGGCACCAGGTTGCCTATCGCGGCGATGTTGAGTTTGTCCGCCTGGAAACGTTCCGTGAGCAGCGACGACAGCACGGACGACTCACGCAACAGCTGCGCCTGGTCGTCTGCGGAGAGCTGAAAGATCTCCCGGACGTCCTCCCGGTCGGGCACCAGAATACACCACGGATAACTGGCGTCGCGCATCAGCAGCAGATGACATAGCGGGAAACGCCCGAGTCGCAGGCAATCTTCGGCTAATCGGGGATGCAGTCGAAACATCGGGCCACCCCATTCGGCTCAGGTCAGGATCGTGTATGCCCGCCGGCGCTGCGCCGGGCGACCAGCTCCTGCTTGCGTTGCCGGGTCATCTGTTTGATCTCATACTCCCTAGCGGCAGCCTCGGATCGGGTCGCCCAGACCTCCGCGTAGACTACTCGGACCGGCCTGCGAGTTCGCGTATAGCGCGCACCCAGACGACTGGTGTTATGCTCCTCCAGCCGTCGCTCCAGGTCCTTGGTGATCCCGGTGTACAGACTGCCATCGGCGCAGCGCAGGACGTACAGACTCCAGCCATCCATGGTTAGATTCTACACCCCGCCAAGGTCCACAACCCAGACCCCAGCAGCCCTCTGCAGCGACTAGTCGGACCCCGGATCGTAGAGAATGACATGCTCCTGTTCATCCGGATCGTTGCGCACCACAATGGCTTGCGCGGGCTCGCTGTCGCTCAGATTGACCGGCTGATGGGGAAGGTTCGGTGGAATGAAAAGAAAGTCCCCAGCCTGCGTGATGACGGACTTCTTGAGCCCATCTCCGTAGCGTGTTTCGACGCGCCCCTGGAGCACGTAGACGGCGCTTTCGAAGTCCTTGTGAAAGTGGGGCTTCGCCGCTGCGCCGGGCGGAATCACCACAAGATTCATGGAAAGCCCCTTGGCCCCGGCCGTTTTCCCCGAGATCCCGACAAAATTCGGTAGCCGCTGCCGGGTCATGATCTCGGGCGGACTCTTGATCAGCACCAGTCCATCGTCGGACAAAAGGGCTGCCTGCTGCGGCGTTTCAGGGTCATCGGCCGTGACTGCGCAGGGCACCAGAAACAGCAGCGCGGCCAAAGGCCCGATTCGCGATATCTTCATGGTCACTCCTCCTCGTAGCAGCGACCCACGGTGCTGCGCGAGACGCCAGCTCTCCGGGTACAGGATGCGCTCGAAACCCGCGCTCACAACACAATCAGAGAAGCGGGAACGCGCGAACAAACTCACGGCGCCAGGCGCTCGATTTTCCAACCGTCGTCCCCTGCTCGGGAATAAAGAAACCGGTCGTGCAGCCGGCTCTCGCGCCCCTGCCAGAACTCGATGCTATGCGGCACGACCCGGTAGCCTCCCCAGAACGAGGGCAGCGGAATCTCGCCCGCCGAAAACCTGCGTTTCATCTCGTCGAACTTGGCCTCCAGCAGCGCCCGTGAGGTGATCACCTCGCTCTGCGGCGACGCCCAGGCCCCGATCTGGCTCCCTCGCGGGCGCGTAGCGAAATACTTCAGCGATTCCGCGAGGGGAATCCGTCCGGCGGATCCCGTGATCTTTACCTGCCGGCCAAGCCCGACCCAGGGGAACAGCAGCGACACCCGGGAATTGGCCTCCATCTGCTGCGCTTTGCGGCTTCCGTAATTGGTAAAAAACACGAACCCCCGCTGATCGTAGATCTTCAACAGCACGGTACGCAACCAAGGCTGCCCGGAGGCGTCCACCGTGGCGAGACTCATGGCGTTGGGCTCCGGGACTCCGGAGTCGATCGCCTGGGTAAACCATTGCTCGAACTGAGCAAAAGGATCCGCGGCCAATCGTTCTCGGCGCAGACCCTCGGACATCCAGCGGCTGCGCAGCTCTTCTGCACGCGTCAACATCGAAACCGTCCCACATCACTGACGACAGGAGCGCATAGTACAGCCCTTCAGGGGGGCAAAACCACAATCGGCGCACCGGGACGACTACCGTGCCGGGCGAATTCGCACGGATCCGGGCAAGCGAAGACCAGTGGACTCGGAGCGCCGGACGAACCGCCCTGGTGCTGGCCTCGGATTAGAATGCCCTGGTGGAGGAAAGGTCGTCGAGATCGAGGCTGCCCGAGCTGGTCGCGGAACGCTTGCCGGAGAGCACCCCCCAAGCCACGAAGTCGATCCGCGCCGCGGCATTGTCCACGCCTTCGAGCCGCGCGCGCTGCCCGGCAACCTCTACGCTGGCAACGCCGTTGGCGGACCCGGGGTCGGCCGCCCGCCAGGTGACGTCCACCTGCTGGTAGCCGACAGGTACCAATAACTCGTTCGGCGTACCTTCGGTGGTCACGAAGCTGCCGTCCTGCCGGCGTACATCGAGCGCCAGCAGGTGCTCTGTACCCACCCGCCGAATCGACAGCACCAGTTCCGGGGTGGCGTCCGCGGCGTAGGCCACAAAATGTTCGAATCCATCCCCCGCGGCGAGCCGCAAGGCATCCAGGCGCAGGTGAAAGAGCGCCGCATAGGCCGGCTCCGCCGCGGGGGAGTCATCTTCGACATAAGCGGTCAACGAGAGAGCCGGTTCGATGCTCGCCGTCCAGCGAACACCGGTCTGCACCGCGAAACCGTTGCCGAGCACGATCGCACTCCCCGCCCGAAACACAATGTCACCAGCGGTCACCCGGACCGCGTCCGCCTGCAGGATCTCGCAGGCCTCGAACTGCAACGCGCCGGCCAGCGTCGGTCCGGGCACCTCCGCGATCGGGGTAAGCGGGTCGTCGCAGGAACTCAACGCGGCACGGAGCCCGAAGCCGCCGCTGTGGGCACTCGCCACAGTGACGCCGAGGGTGCCGGCGGCGGTAGTACCGAAAGCCAACAGCAACGCGGCGAGCAACAGCATGCGCCGGATCGTCGCCATGGGGGTCATGGTTTGCTCCGCGACCAGGCCGACGTGCTTCCGGACTCGAACCCGTCGGCGAAGATCTCGCCCTGCATCCAGGGACCGTTCTGCTGGCCCATGCGCAGCGGGCCGCCCCGTGCGGTCGGCCAGGGGAGGCAATTGCCGGCTGAGCCCGGGACGGTGAAGACGTCCATCCCGTGGTCGAAGGTCTGCACGAATACCTCCAACTGGCCGTCGCCGTCCAGGTCACCGATGGCGGGCGCAGCCGGAGCGCCATTGCCATTGCCGTTGTGTCCTGCA
>JAHEIA010000119.1 GCA_024639625.1 Chromatiales bacterium | reverse complement strand
GACTGCTGCGACGGCAACCACATCTTTCCCCGGCGCAACACCACGGCGTCCAGCCCGCGCTGCGCGAGCTGAAAGGCTGCGGCAGAGCTGATACCGTCGTCGGCGCCATAGACCACATAGGTACAGCGCGGCGCCAGACTGGAAATCTGATAGCGCAGGAGCTCGAAAGGCAGATTGATGCTGCCCGGCAGATGACTGGCGTCATGCTCGGCCTGTGGACGCACGTCCAACCAGACTGCCCCTCGCTTCACCAGGGTTTCCGCCTCGAAATGGCTTACAAAGCGCGCGATCGGGGACTTGATCAGCCCATCGAAGTCTTGTTTGCTGAGACGCAATAGGCAACCGTCCTGGGTCATGGTCACCGTGCAATTGCGCGGGCTGCCCGAGAGCAATGCGTCTTCACCAAAACTATCACCCGGTCCCAGCAGAGCCAGCTCGCGCTCGGCGCCCCCCTTGGTATCGGCGCGCGTGAGACGGCAACCTCCGCTGCTTATGAAATAGTAATAGTCGCCCTCTTCACCCTGACGAATGATGATCTCACCCTTGGCGACCTCGTGGCGCTCGATGCGCATCAACGCCGCTTGGATATTGCCGGGCGGGAGCAGCTGAAAAATACTCGACCCCAACACCTGCGCCATCCAGTCGCTGCTGGTCCCGGTATCCACCTCGGATACTTCGTAATTGTTTGCCTCACTGCGCGCGAGCATCGAGCTCAGCAACCGATTGTCGATGCGGACGAATGACAATGGAGTATCGGCGCGCCCGCTGTATTTCCTGGGAAATCGATGGGCTAGGGGGTAACGCGAGACATCGGTTCCGCCGGACACGGTCTCGACTACGGTGTGGCCTACAAAAAGGGTGACGCGGCCGGTGAGGAGATAAACGTTCTGCTGGTCGGTATCGCCCTCGTGGAACAGATAGTCACCGCGGGCGACGCGCTGCACCTTCAATTGACTGCTTACGCGGGCAAATTGTTCTTCCGGCAACGTGTTCAGCGGCACGAGATTGCGCAACAGCTGCTGATCGGCAAGGTTTTCAGGCACAGACATCGCTGCATCTCCCGGGTGGTTCCTCCGCTCGAACGGGCGGCCGTTGTCGAACCGGTTCTCCCCCTGGGCGGATCTCTCGACGAATCTTTGCGGCCTCGCTTCCTCTGACATGTGCAGCACCGGCAACGCTCCGGTACATGGTCTGGCGAGCGCGACCAGCGCAGGGGGCGAGAAGGTTACGATAGCCTAGAAGTCAAGCGCAGTACTTGAACCCTTCGACAGTTCTCCGCTTTACTCGGGCGGACGAGCTTCCGCGAGTCGCCCGGGGGAGGTAGAGTGCGCGCATGGGAAACACGCAAGATCCTGCCCGAGGGGTGATCGCCGCGGGCCATCACGCAACCGCGCAGGCGGCGATATCGGTAATGCAGGCGGGGGGCAATGCCTTTGATGCGGCACTGGCTGCAAGCTTCACCAGCTGCGTCGCCGAACCGGTATTGGCCTCGCTGGGCGGAGGCGGCTTTCTGCTAGCCAAAGCGGGCCGCCGTTCTCCTCTGCTGTATGACTTCTTTGCCCAGACCCCGAAACAGCGACTGTCTTCCGCAGAGGCGGACTTCTACCCCATCCTGGCGGATTTCGGCAACGCACAGCAGGAGTTCCACATCGGCCTAGGCAGCATCGCGACACCCGGCCTGGTCGCCGGTTTGTTTCGCATCCATCGGGACCTTTGTCGACTACCCCTTGCGGAGATCATCCAGCCCGCATGCGCGTGGGCGCGCGAGGGCGTCCCACTCAATGATTTCCAAACCTACATCGCGCGTATCGTGGAACCCATCTTACGCTCGTCGGAAGCGGCCTTTTCGCTCCATCGCAGCACGCCCTGCGCAACGCGCTTGGCGTGCTCAGGGGAACGAGTACCGCAACCCGAAATGGCGAATGCCTTCGAGGCTTTGGCCCGCGAAGGAGAGGCGCTGTTCTACCATGGCGACATCGGCCGGGCATTGATCCAAGCATGCACTGAGCACGGCGGGCACTTACGCGCTGACGACTTGGCCGGCTACCGAGTGATAGTGCGCCGGCCGCTGCGCACGCGTTACCGTGGCGCCGTACTGACCACCAATCCCGCGCCGTCTCTAGGGGGGACATTGATCGCTTTTACGCTGGCTCTCCTCGAGGCGGCTCCTCTTGGCGCAACGCCCCTCGGCAGCGAACCACACATTCGCCTGCTGGGACGCGCCATGCGTCTGACCCAAGAGCTGCGTCAAGAACGGCTGGCGGGGGGCGCACTCGGGTCGCGCTTGGCTGCTAGCCTGTTGCATCCCAAGCAATTGCAGGAGTACCGGGATGCGCTGCGGCAGCATGCGGTCAATTCTCGAGGCACTACCCAAATCAGTGTCGCTGATCGCGAAGGTAACCTGGCCAGCATGACGATCTCCAACGGGGAAGGCTGCGGCTACGTGATCCCGGGGACCGGGATCATGCTCAACAACATGCTGGGGGAAGAGGATATCCATCCCCACGGATTCGCCAACTGGCCTACCGATCGGCGGATCGCCTCGATGATGGCGCCTAGCCTGCTCCGCACCGCCGGCGGAGCAGAGATCGCTTTGGGCTCCGGAGGCTCCAATCGCATTCGCAGCGCCATCCTGCAGGTGATCTCGAACTTGGTGGACTATGCACTGCCGCTGGAGCAAGCGGTAGCCGCTCCAAGAATCCATTTCGAGTCACAGTTGCTGAACCTGGAACCACCGCGCGACCCGGGTCTGCCGCACCTTTTGGAGGCAGAATTTCCCGCGCAGAAGCTGTGGGACGAGCGCAACCTTTTTTTCGGTGGCGCCCACAGCGCCGAACGCGGTGCCGATGGCGACCTAAAAGGCAGCGGAGACCCGCGCCGCGGCGGTGTGTGCCTCGTCTGCGCGCACGACTGACAGTGGGATGCCTACAGAATGCCCTGCCGGCGACACAACGACCGGCTGGCCGTCGAGTATGTAAGAACGGCTGCACGGAATTCGGGTATTTCTAGGGAAATTGCTCCCAATGTGTTTTCAACCTTGGGTTCTATGCTATTTTTGTCGTGCTTTCGCCCTACACATTTGCTAAGGAGCCTGCAATCAATGGCAATAACAAAGAAAGTCGCAAAAAAATCCACCGCACGAGTTAGCAAGAAAAGCGTTGCGCCCAAACCCTCACCTCCTGCGATCAAAGCCATCGCCGCCCCCCAGACCAAGCTGCAGATCTTGCAGGCCATTGCGGATGAGACCGGCATGGCGCGCAAAGATGTTGCCAATGTGTTTAAGGAACTCGGCATACTGGTACAAAGGCACATGAAGCGAAGAGGATCCGGCGAATTCGCCATTCCCGATACGGGGGTCAAGATCCGACGCGTGCGCAAACCAGCGACCAAGTCGCGCAAGGGGCGCAATCCGGCGACCGGAGAAGAGATTACGATCGCGGCCAAACCAGCGCGTACGGTTGTCAAAGTAACTGCGCTGAAGGTGTTGAAGGATTCCGTTACCCTATAGGGTTCCAGCCGCCCGGCGCCGCACAGGCGCCGGCTCCAAGACACCGATCAAGATCCAGCTGCGGCTCCTTTCTGCCGCAATGATAGAGTATCTCCGCTTTGCAGCAGTTCCAGGTGTTTAAGGAAGCTCATGCCGAGCAGCACTTGGTCATGCGCCATCGTGGGAAGAATGGTGGCGCTCACATCGTGCAGAACGATCCCGCCGAGAGCGACGCTCCGCAGGCGCGTACGCCATGCCCAAAGACTGCCGTTCGCCGTCTGAACCAACACTTTCCGGCCGAAGTGTAAGCCGGCTTCTCGCGCGAACGCCTCCGGAACAGCGATATCGGTCGCGCCGGTGTCCAACAAGAAGACCACCGGATACCCGTTGACCTGCCCATTGGCCAGATACTGACCATTGCGGTTTCGCCGCAGGATCACCTCGCGAGCCCCCTCCTCCGTGGCCCTTGCGACTATCGACCGGTTCGGGTTCTCCTGGTGCTGCAGGAACAAGCGAAACGGTATCACCAGTACAACCAGAGCAAGGATCCAGGCCGCCCATACCATCCCCTTGCCGATACTGCGGGAAAAAACGTCGTCTTGCGATCGCACCCGGAAGAAGCACCTTAGCGCATGCCAAACCCTGCCCGGGCAGCCACCAGGCAGGTTCTAGCGAAAGATCCACAGCGACTTCCACCGAACGGCGATTGCCCCCCGGTGGAAGCCCTGACGCAACAAGCGGCGACCGCGGCTCAATAAGGACGCGGGCTTTGGGCGCGCGCCATGCGGGAGAAGTACTGGCGGTAGTGCGCTACGGCACTGCTGCCGTTGGCCTCGACATCAAACACCCGCCAACCATCTCCGGCCCGGTAGAAGCGAAAAGTGATACGGGCTGGATAGTTGCCCGGTTGCAGAAGACCGACTGACACACTCACCTCATTTCCCGGCTCCCGCCGTGGTGGAAAGAACTTGACACGCTGATCCTGATACCCGCCCAGACGCTGGGCCATCGCGCTGAGAAACATTTTTTCGAGTCTCCGCTGAGCTGCCACCCTTTGGCCCTCGTCCAGGTACCTGTATCGCTTTCCCAGGGCCCACTTGGTCATGTAGGCAAAATCGAAATAAGGGGCTATCTCTTGGTGCAGAAAACGCGCGACCTGCTCGGAGTCCGGACCAGGCTGTTGGCGCAGAAAAGCAACCAACTGCCCCATTCCACGGCGCACCAGCGTCTCCGGTCCCGGCTGCTGCTGTTGCAACGCCGGCCTGCCGGCCAACGGTGGCACTCCCCAAGGCGCCGGTGCTGCGCTCAGGGTTGAGGTGGCCAGCGACAACACGGCGGACGCGATGATTGCTTGCAATTTCATAGGTACTCCTCCTCGGAATAATAGTGGTTATGCCGGAGCTGCGATCGCGGCTAGCGCAAGGCGGCTTCAGTCGCAGCAGAGTGCCAACCGCGGCGCACAAAATCAAGGGGACAGCTGCCGCCACAGAGCCGGCGAAACGCGGCAGGAAGCCCCACTTACGCGGGGTCTTTGGCTCGTCTGGGAACAAACAGGAACCGGGCGAATGCGGCCGTACTCTCGGTCCTGGCCGTCAGCACGATCGGCACATGGCGCCCCCTGACCAGGATAAAGAAACGGTCGTTGCTATGCGGGTAAAAGGCCGGTGTAATCAGCGATGGGCCTGGGCCCTTCGGGTTCTGCAGCAGCAGGCAGGGCAGGAATTCGACCTGGGCTCCGCGCCCGCGAATGCGCGCAACTGTGAGCGGCCTCAGCTCGCCTGCAATGTTCTGCACGCCAAACTCCACGTCTCCGGAGCGCTGCACGCAAACCCAACGCACCACGGCGGGACGCCAGCATTTCCTTGGCTCGGAGGACTGATCGGTGGCCAGGGCGAGCAACGCCCCCACCGCCGGGGCAACCGCCCCACGGCCAGACAGACTCAGGCGGTAGCCATTCGGACTTGCGTCTATAACGGAAAAACTTATTATCTGGCTTCGTGGATCCTCGTGGTGGCTACCGGTCCAACCCGGTTTATGGCTCTCCGTTGCATCGAGATCAATCGACTCGACGAGCGATCGCGGTCCCCAAGCCCGCAGTTCATCCTGCGACGCCTCGAGCGCCGGGATAACCTCGTAGCCGGCCCCCGCGGACCCGGTTGGGAACAGGCTCTTTATCGAAGCGCCAGCCCCGAGACCACCCAGCAGACGATGGGCTTCGGCGACACCGACAATCGCCGAAAGCTGCCCGGAACCCTCGGTTCTTTCTCGCGACCGCTGTGGCGGTACGCCCCACACCAACATCAACCGGCGCAGCAGCTCGGGATCCAGCGCGTCCTGCTCGGGGGCGTAGTCGGGGTCTCGCCGCGGGGGCGCGCCGCCTTCTCCGGGCTGAGGCAACTCGCGGCCGACGCGTTCCGCAAAGGGGGCGATGTCTAGTATCCAGCCATCGAAAGCGTCACTACCGATTCGGTTCAGATAACCCGGCGGCTCGTCGCGACGCCGGTCGACAGCGAAGACATGTTCCGCGAGCGGAGCGCCGCCCCGGTGACGCATCAGTCGGCAACTACCCGCCCGGCTTTTCAACCAGCGGTAGATCAACCCAACCTGCCCGGGTTTCAGGGCGTAGGGATCTGCCAACGCCAAGAGCAACAAGCGCTTGTATTGCTCGCACGCGGTGGCGACGGAGAAACCTTGATCCGATCGATCCGCCACTGCCCGTGCCTCCAACCGAACCCTCTCCGTGTAGTCATAGAAGCCGTGAATCTCCTTCCAGGTATGCGGCGTCTGTTCCTGATACAGCTGATAGTTGTTCACCAGCATGGCCCCGAGGCTGCCGAGGGCATGGTATGAGGCTAGGGTGCGAGTCTTACGGTGCACAATGGTATTGGCAAACGGACTCTTGGCTAGTTGCTGCAACACGATCTTGTAGCCGACGACGAGCTGCACGCGCAGCTTCTGCGCGAGATCGGTCAGACGCCGGTCCCGGGCAGAAAGGGCGAACGGGCGGCCGGCATGGCCCGCAGCCTGTTCCTGTAGCAACGTCTGCAAGGTACGCCCGCACGCCTCCAATATGCGGAAACGGTCCGCTAAGGGGATCTCCGTTTGGTTCAAGCCATCCAGACGGCCCTGAAAGAGCACAATCGCTTTCTCGGCGCTGGCCAACGGAAGCTCCTGCAACCATTCCTCGACCTGCTTGGGCTTGAACTCGTCACCAGACGCTGGACTTCGACGCCTCGGCGGAGTGAAAGGATTGGCCTCTGTGCTTTGCTCCATTTCTCGTCCGTTGACCATCCGTGTGCCTCCCCAATCCCGGCCCGGGTGGCCCGCTTGTCCACCTATGCTAGGTCGTTAGCTTGCGATAGATATCCGATATCTTGAACGGAAGTGCCTGTACATCCTGCAGCACAACGAAATTCGCAGCGCCGTACATATGCGGTAGATAGTAGCGCGCCTGCTCTTCGATCGTGACGCAGAAGGGGTGGATGGCCGCTCGACGAGCCTCGAACACGGCCTGCCGCGTATCCTCGACGCCGTATTCACCCAGACAATAGCTATCATAGTCCTCTGGTTTACCGCCCGAAAGGGTGATCAGCGCCTTGGTGCGCGCATCGGTGTCCTGCAACAGGTGGGAAGGATGCCGTATCGCGGCGCCCATCCGAGTACAGTCCTGAGGCTTGATGCCGCTGAGCCGGGCTCGCACTTCGCTATCGTAGGCATCGGTAAAAGACTTCACGCGAAACAGCTCACAGCGTTTCCGCGTCGATCCGGAGAAACCATAGATCGCGTAGCGATCACCCAGGGCCTCCAGCGCCTCGGAAAGCAGGGTCAGAGCTTCTCGCTCGGCGTCGTTGATCCACCCGTTGGTCGATCCCGACATATCGACCATAACCATCGCCGCATTATGCCGCTCCTGCCAGCGCAGACGGGTGAAGGCGCGATCGGTCATCTCGAGCCCGCTGTGCACGTCTGCCCAGGCCTCGATTATGCATCGATTCATGCGCCCCAAGGCATAGGCCCCCCGCTGTGCGAACTGATAGGCCACCTCAATGTTGGTACTGGGGACGCGTCGCACGGAGCCGAGCACGAAATCCTGCGTCTCCCGGGGCAACCGGGAACCGGAATCTGCCGGGAGATCCATGTTGCGGAAAGTGAACTCGACCTCCAGCCTCCGGATATTCCTCGAGCAGGGCAGCAATTTCGGCGCGCCAAAGGGCGGTTCCGCCGTCATCTCAGAACAAAGAAGCAGACAGCTCGTTGACCGCCGCAAGCACGTCGGCGGCGTCACTCAGCGCCTGGGCAACCGCGCTGCGACAGGCGGACACCGGCTCCACGCCCGACTCCATCAGTTTCGCGGCATGCACTAACCGACAAGTGCTCACCCCTTCTTCCAAGCCGCTACCTTTTAGGTTGCGAGTCATCTGGGCGAAGCGGGCAAGCTGGCGTGCGATCGCGGGATCTACGCCGCTTTCAGCGGCGATGATCTTCTGCCCCAGGGCGGTTCCGGGTAGTCGAATTCGCGGGCGATGAAGCGTTGCCGGGCGCTCTGCTTCAGGTCCTTCATGACGCTCTGATAACCCGGGTTATAGGAGATGGCCATGCCGAAGTCGGCAGTCGCTTCGAGCAACTCACGGAGTTTCTTGATCGGCAACTCCCTGCGGTCGTCGGCCAACGGGGGGATGACCACAGTCGTATCCTTGCGCGCCTCGAAGATCTCGATCTCGTTACCT
>JAHEIA010000118.1 GCA_024639625.1 Chromatiales bacterium | reverse complement strand
CCATTTTTACCGGCTCACAGATCAAAGTCGTCCAGCTTGCGGGTCACCGAAACCAGTTTCAAGGTGACGTACTTGGGCATGCCCTTTTCGTAGGGCGGATAGTCCTCCCCTTCGATCAGCGGGTAGAGGTACTCGCGGCAGGCGTCGGTGATGCCGAAGCCGTCCTCGCTAATGAAATCCCGGGGCATGAACTTCTCCACATTAGCCACCTCCGAGAGGGGTGCCTTGCCGATCTCCCACACGTAGGGATTGGACGACTTACGAACCACCGTGGGCATTATGGAGTTGTGGCCCTCCAGCGCGTACTCAACGCCAGCCTTGCCCAGAGCGTAGGCCTGCTCTACGTCGGACTTGGACGCGAGGTGGCGCGCAGCGCGTTGCAGATAGTCCGCTACTGCCCAGTGAAACTTGTAGCCGAGGGCGTCCTTGATGATGTTGGCCACTACCGGTGCGGCACCGCCGAGCTGAGCGTGACCGAAGGAATCGCGGGTGCCCTGCTCGGCCAGGAAGCGGCCATCCGGCCAATGACAACCCTCGGAGACCACGATGGTGCAGAAGTCGTGCTCTTCCACGTTGGCCTTGACCTTGGCCAGGAAGGCGTCCTGGTTGAACTCGATCTCCGGGAAAAGGGTAACCACAGGAATCCCCTGGTCGGCCACTAGAGCGCCGGCGGCGGCAATCCAGCCGGCGTGCCGCCCCATGACCTCGATTACAAAGATCTTGGTTGAGGTCTTGGCCATGGAGCGCACGTCGAAGGACGCTTCTAGGGTGGAGGTGGCGATGTACTTGGCTACCGAGCCAAAACCGGGACAGTTGTCCGTGATCGGCAGATCGTTGTCTACCGTCTTGGGTACGTGGATGGCCTGTACCGGGTACCCCATCTTTTCTGATAATTGGGAGACCTTGTAGCAGGTGTCCGCGGAGTCGCCGCCTCCATTATAGAAAAAGTAACCGATGTTGTGGGCCTTGAACACCTCGATCAAGCGCTCGTACTCGCGCTTATTGTCTTCCAAGCTCTTGAGCTTGAAGCGGCACGAGCCGAATCCCCCGGAAGGGGTGTGGCGCAGGGCGGCGATGTCCGCGTCGGACTCCTGGTTGGTGTCGATCAGATCTTCGGTGAGCGCACCTATGATGCCGTTGCGGCCGGCGTAGACGTTGCCGATCTGGTCGCTATGCTGGCGAGCGGTCTCGATGACCCCGCAGGCGGAGGCGTTGATGACGGCGGTCACACCGCCGGATTGGGCATAGAAGGCGTTTTTCTTGCTCATGCTTACTCCCTTTAGAGAAAGTGTTACAACAAATCTGAGAGGTAATTCTTCGCAGCCCCGATACGCGGCGAGTACGCAGGCGTTACTATCTTCGGCGTGCCGAAATAATGCCCGCCTCTTCGGCCGCATAATCGGCTTGTGCCTGCAGCAAGGAGACCACACACTCGGTAAGGTCGTCGTACTCACGAATGCCGGTTCCGTATTGCTGGAATCCGCGGTAGTAGAACTGGCAGCGGTAGTGCTTTTCCCCGGTCTTGAAGATCACGAAATGGCAGTCGTCCGCCGCCCAGAAGAACGTTGGCACGCTCGTTAATTCGCGGTCGGACGGCTGGAGTCGAATATCGCAATCCGCCAGCTTAAGATCTAGGTCCCGGCCGTAGCGCTCCTGCAGCGTAGTTTCTACGATCCAGGTTTCCGTTTTATTGATGTCGGGGATTCGGTGCATCAAGGGCTCTAAGAATGGACCGGCAGCGAGACAGAATAACTCAAAAATGGATTTATTGCATAAATTTCATTGACTTCGCGGAGCTTCTGCGATTAGCTTGGTGAATAGGGGAATTCGACGGTTTAATCCGGGGCTGTACCTGAAGACCCGGGGATTCGTAATTCCCCAAGGCACTCAGGCGGTTACGCTGCGGGCCGCCGGTGTGCGCGGGATTTGACTCCCGGAATAATAATTCGAACCCTACTGAGGACGTAGGAGCGATATGAGAATTGTCATCTTGGGGGCCCCCGGCTCCGGGAGGGGGGCGCAAGCCGACCTGATCGCGAAACATTATCGCATCCCCAAGATTGCTTTGAATGAGTTGGTCCGCTCTGCGATGGTCGCCGCTACCCCCTTCGGGCAGCAGGCTAGGGTGGCGATGGACGAGGGGCAGACGATTCCGGAGGAGGTCCTGATCGGGTTGGTGGGAGAGGCGATATCATCCCTCGGATCCGCTGAAGGGTACGTTCTTTTCGGGTTCCCGCGCAATCTGGTTCAGGCAGATGCGCTGGATCAAGTGTTGCAGTCGCTCCACCAGCCCTTGGACCTCGTGTTGTTGGTGGACGCCGACAACGACGCACTGATGGAGCGCTTGACTGGTCGGCGAACCTGCGTGGCCTGTGGGGCGGTGTACAATATTTACACAGCCCCCCCCAATGTGGATGGGGTTTGCGATCAGTGCGGGGGCCGCCTGCACCACCGTTCCGACGACAACGAGGAGACCATCGGCAATCGCCTCCGGGCCTACGAGAGCCAGGCGATCCCGGTCATCAAGTATTACGAGGGCCAGGGGAAACTGCAGCGAGTTCCCGGGCTCGATGAGATGGAAGAAACCTTTCGCGCCGTGCAACGGTACATCGGGGAAATTCCGACTGCGTTCGCCGGGCAGCGGAAAGCGTCATCCGAATCGGCGAAATCGGAGGTCGCCGACGCAAAGGAGCCGCGGCCCGGCCAGGTTCGCGCCGGTGTTGCAGCAGCCGCATCGCCCGAAGCGGCGCTACGAGTGCGACCTAAGGAGAAGCCTCCGCAAGCAAAGACTCGCGCCGAAATCCGGCAAGGTCTGAGCGGCGGCAAATCGCGGGCGACCGCCGACGAAAAACCTGTGTTGGCCAAGAAGAGCCCCGCGGCCAAGAAGAGCCCGGCGGCCAAGAAGAGCCCCGCGGCCAAGAAGAGCCCCGCGGCCAAGAAGAGCCCGGCGGCCAAGAAGAGCCCGGCGGCCAAGAAGAGCCCGGCGGCCAAGAAGAGCCCGGCGGTCAAGGTGGCGCCAAAGAAGGCGGGCCCCGCATCCGTTGTGCGCAAGAAGGCACCGGTTCGCAATAATGCGAGCCGCACCGGCAACGCTAAGAAGGGCTCAAGTAAGAAATTTTCCTGATTAGGGTCTGCGACCCGTTGTTCCCTCTGCCCGCTGCGCCGTCTTCGATTCCGGGATCAAACCGGGTCTTCTGTCCTGCGATAATGGGTGCCCCGGCATTTAGGGCAGGGTGGGATATGGCCAGTACGATGAAAATGCAGGGCCTTGCCACAGGCGGCGCAGACCAAGGTCCCGGGGCCGGTCACTTCGCCCGTGTGGTACGCGGAGGCCTCGTCTGCTTGTCTGGCCAAGGCCTGCAGTTCCAAGCGCGTACGGTCTGCGACACTGGAAAACATGTCCCGCAAATGGTCTTCGATCAGTTGCAGATCGAAACGCAACCAGTCGCTAAAGGCCCTCTCGCTTTCCGTCAGATAAGCCGCCGCGTGCTTTACGTCCCGTTCCAGGTAGTCCGAGACCTTGTCCGCTTCTTCCCGGGTTAGCTCGCCCATCTCTATCGCCTTTTCCCGGGCCTGCCCGATATTCCTGCGCAAACTGAGTAACGTGCTGTGTTCCGCCCGGTCCCACGCAGTGTGAACCCGCTCGAGCATGCTTTCGTAGGCGGCAACCAGGCGCTCGATGGGGTCTGGAGTGGATGGTGAGGACATGCATCGCTCCTGTTTTCGTGATCGCGACAGTGCGGTCGCCGCAGGCCCTATTTTGGCAGATTCTAGTTTGCACCTACCTTGCGAGCTTCGCAAATGATGCAGGTATCATGCTGCTGGGTTATCCTTTGTAAGTTTATCTGTGCAACACGTCCCCAGCGAGCGGTCCGAGATGGAACAGAGCTACGACTCCGCGAGAATCGAGCGAGAAGCCCAGGAGTACTGGCGGTCAAACCAAAGTTTCCGGGTGACCGAAGATCCGGCTAGGAAGAAATTCTATTGTTTGTCCATGTTCCCTTACCCAAGCGGCCGCCTGCACATGGGCCACGTGCGCAATTACACGATTGGGGACGTTATTGCGCGCTATCAGCGGATGCTCGGAAAAAACGTTTTGCAGCCGATGGGTTGGGACGCTTTCGGGTTGCCTGCGGAAAACGCGGCGATGAAAAATCGGACTGCGCCTGCGGCTTGGACGCGAGCCAACATCGAGTACATGAGGGAGCAATTGAAGCGTCTCGGGTTCGCTTATGATTGGGCGCGCGAGCTGGCGACATGTGACCCCGATTACTATAAGTGGGAGCAATGGCTGTTCACCGAGTTGTACCGCAGGGGCATGGTCTACCGTAAGCACGCGGTGGTGAACTGGGACCCGGTCGATCAGACTGTGCTCGCCAACGAACAGGTCATCGACGGGCGGGGGTGGCGCTCAGGGGCCTTGGTGGAACGCCGCGAGATCCCCCAATGGTTCATCAAAATCACCGCGTACGCGGACGAACTTTTGGACGAACTCGATCGGATGCAGGGCTGGCCGGAACAGGTCTGTGTCATGCAGCGGAACTGGATCGGACGCTCCTACGGTGTGGAGATGGATTTCCCGGTCGAAGGCAGCGACGACAGTCTGACGGTGTACACCACCCGGCCCGATACGGTAATGGGTGTGACCTACGTCGCCGTCGCGGCGGAACACCCGTTGGCTCTGCGGGCGGCCGCGGACAATCCCGGGTTGCAGGCCTTTATCGAGGAATGCCGCCAAGGGGGGACTTCCGAGGCGGAACTGGAAACCGCGGAAAAGAAAGGTTGGCCCCTGCAGATTAGCGCGTTGCATCCGATCACCGGCGAGACAGTCCCTGTGTTTGCCGCTAATTTCGTGCTCATGGGGTACGGCTCCGGTGCGGTGATGGCCGTCCCGGGTCACGACCAGCGGGACTGGGAGTTCGCCGAGCGTTACGGCATAGAAAAGAAACAAGTCATCATCGCTAGCCACGACAGGGAGTGTGGTATCGAACAGGGGGCTTTCACGGATTCCGGAGTGCTGACCAATTCCGCTATGTTTGATGGGCTCACCTCCGCGCAGGCATTCGACGCCGTTGCGGCCTATCTAGAGGCTCGGGGGCGCGGCAGGAAGACAACGAATTATCGGTTGCGCGATTGGGGTGTATCGCGCCAGCGTTATTGGGGTACCCCGATCCCGATGATCCACTGCCCGCACTGCGGGGTCGTTCCGGTGCCTGAGGATGACCTCCCGGTTCGTTTGCCGGAGGATGTGGCCTTCGACGAGAGCACGATCAATCCGCTGAAGGCAGATTCGGATTTCATCCATGCAATCTGCCCAGCCTGCGGCGGTCCAGCGGAGCGCGAGACTGATACCTTCGATACCTTCATGGAGTCGTCCTGGTATTATGCGCGCTACGCATGCCCCGACGCGGAATCAGCCATGCTCGACCAGCGTGCCGACTACTGGCTTCCGGTGGATCACTATATCGGCGGCATAGAGCACGCCATATTGCATCTGCTGTACGCGCGCTTCTTTCACAAGCTGCTGCGAGATGTCGGCCTGCTCCGCTCCGACGAGCCTTTTATGCGCCTGCTTACACAAGGCATGGTTGTCGCAGACACCTTCTATCGACAAACGCCGGACGGGAAGAGGCACTGGTACAATCCGCTTGAGGTGGATGTCGAGCGCGACGAGAAAGGTCGCCCGGCCGCAGCCAGACACCGCGAGGACCACCAGCCGGTGGCGATCGGTGGGGTCGAAAAGATGTCCAAGTCGAAAAACAACGGGGTAGATCCCCAGGCCCTGATTGAGCACTTCGGAGCCGATACGGTTCGCTTGTACACCATGTTCACGGCGCCGCCCGATCAATCTCTCGAGTGGTCCGATGAAGGGGTCGAAGGATCGCATCGCTTTCTCAAGCGGCTGTGGTCCCTCGCCGTCGGCCACCAGGAGGCGGTTCTGCAATCGGCAAACACGGCCCTCGCCGATTTGGATGCGCCACGCAAGGAGATCCGGCGGGAGATCCACGAAGCGCTCAAACAAGCGGTGTTCGACTATGAGCGGCAACAGTTCAACACTGTCGTTTCCGCCTGTATGAAGATAGTGAATAACCTGTATAAGCTGGGACAGGGGGGCGCAGACCAGGTGTTGCTGCGAGAAGGGCTGGGGATTGTGCTGCGCTTGCTGGCACCGATAACGCCGCATGTCGCGCATGATCTGTGGCGTCGGCTCGACTTCGGGGCGGATATCCTCGAGTCGAGTCTGCCGCAGCCGGACCCCGATGCCTTGCGCCAGGATGAAGTCCGATACGTGGTGCAAGTGAATGGTAAGGTTCGAGCACGGATCGTGCTCGGTGCCGATGCGGACAGGCTGCAGGCGGAGCAAGCGGCCCTCAGCGACGAAAACGTGCGCCGCTTCATCGGCGAACTCGCTGTAAGGAAGGTCATAGTGGTGCCTGGGAAACTGGTCAATGTGGTGGTTAGCTAGGCGTTGCCTCCGCTGCTTGGAGATCGCTCGCCCGGGTTCACCCGCGTTGCGCTGGAAGCAGACCGCATTGAGGAGGGGTCGGGGGCGGTCGTGAACCACGGGTTGCGCGGAACGTGTATCGTTGCCGGTACGGACGGAGGGATGTGATGTTGCACCAACAAGGAGCACAGGGCAGGAGCCTAAGTTGCCTGCGCGGGTTGACCGTGGCGACGCTGGCACTGTTGCTTGCCGCATGCGGTTTTCAGCTACGAGGCTCCTACCAAGTCCCGGAGGCGCTAGACCCGGTCGAGGTGCGTGGGCCCGTCTCACCGCTGACCCAGGAGCTGGTGCTTGCCTTACGCAGCTCGGATGTCCAGGTGGTGAGTGACCCCAAGTTGGCACGCGCCGTGATTCGCGTGCTGAACGAGGTGTTCGACCGCCGGGTGTTGTCGGTAGACGGAACCGGAAAGGTGGTGGAGTTCGAATTGACCTACCGCGTCGTCTTCGATGTTGTCGATCCACAGGGGCAACCAATGATGCCGCGGGAAAACCTGCTCATGACGCGCACCCATACCAATCCGGACGTGGAGACCTTGGGTAAACGGGAAGAGGAACTGCTGATCCGGAGCGACATGCAGCGGGATCTCGCGGAACGCATCTTGTCCCGTATCTGGGCCGAGCTGGGCTGAGGCGGTTGTGTGCAGCTGAAGGTCGACCAGCTGGATTCTCACCTACGGCGCGGGCCGGCTGCCAGCTATCTGGTCAGCGGGGACGAACCATTGCAGTCCGCAGAGGCGGCCGATGCGATCCGTCGAGCGGCAAGATCAGCGGGTTTTGCCGAGCGCGAGATCCTCGAGCAAGGGTCGGGTTTCGACTGGCAGAGCCTCTCTGCCACGGCTTGCAGCATGTCTTTGTTCGCAACGCGTCGCCTGATCGAGTTGCGCCTGGCCTCGAGCAAAATCGGCGTCGCAGGCGGAACCGCGTTGACCGACTATGTACGGCAACCGCCCCCAGATACCATGCTGCTGGTAATCTGTCCCAAGGTTGAGCGAAGCCAGCGCAACAGCCGTTGGGTGAAGGCGCTTTCAGACGTTGGAGTATGGCTAGAGGTATGGCCGAAAGAAGGCGCTGAGTTGCTCCGCTGGATCGAGCTCCGGTTGCGCAGCAAGGGGTTTCAGGCCGATCGCGACGGGGCCGCGTTTCTTGCGCAGCAGGTGGAGGGAAATCTGCTGGCGGCGGATCAGGAGATCCGTAAGCTGAGCCTGCTCTTTGCGTCAGGTCGTCTGGCGACGGAGCAGCTGGTGCAGGCCGTTGCCGACAACGCCCGCTTCGACGTCTACGGCTGGGTGGATGCCGGCTTGGCGGGCAATGCACGCCGCATCCAACGTATGTTGCGGGTATTGCGCGGCGAAGGTGTGCCGGCGGCGCTGGTGCTATGGGCCCTGGCCCGTGAAGTTCGTTCTTTGTGCAAGATGTCGGCGCGCTTGACCGCGGGGGAGGACCTGGAGCGAACGCTGACGGCCAATCGGGTGTGGGACAGGCGTAGACCGATCATTCGGCAGTGCCTGAAGAACTATCCGCTGGGTCACTGGCGGTCGCTGCTCCAGGGTTGTGCCCGGGTCGACCGGATGATCAAAGGAAGGTGCCCGGGCGGGGAGCCCTGGGGGGCTCTCGATCTACTCGGCTTACAGTTAGCCGGGGTGCGGACAATGCTGGATACTGGTGGCGGACGCCCAGGGCGCGCTCCGCTGGATTATCGAGGATGAGGCTTGGATT
>JAHEIA010000536.1:989-2547 GCA_024639625.1 Chromatiales bacterium | reverse complement strand
GAGGACCGCATCCCCCTTGGCGATGAATACATCGAGGTCCGGCAGCGTCCCGATCGCGGCACCGGCAAGGGCCGCCTGCCACACGGGCCGGCGATGGCCCATGGCTGCAGCTCCGACCGCAGCACCTAACGCTGCCTGGGTGATGGAATCCAATCTGTTGCTCCGAAGCTCTGTGATTGACGTCGTAAAGGCACTGTCGTGGCTTGCGCTAGATTAACTCGAGAGGGTCTCGGGTCACCCGGCTATTTCGCCATGCCGGGATGTGGCTTTTGACCCAGCGGCGGCGGCTCCGTGCGTCACATGTACTTCGATCCGGCGGCGCGCCAGATCTAGTTCGGGACCGATGCGAACCACCTGGCGAGGTTCGAAGCTCCGCAGTGATCACCGGGCGTCTTCTGGCCGGCTGGTGCTTCGATGGGGCGCATCCCCTTTTCGTTGGGGTGTATTCGCTAAACCGTCCGCCGCTCCCGCCAGGCGACGCTGGTCAGCATGCTGCGGCTGCGGACCAAGCGCGCCCCTTGCCAGCGCGACATTCCGCCGTCAGGCGGATCACCACGCGCACCCCAGCCTACCGTAACACGTGCACCGAGCAGGGCGCGTAGCGCACGATGCGTGCCGCGGTCGATCCGAGGAAGAAATCCTTCATCCCGGGTTTGTGGGACCCAACAATGACGCAGTCTGCGCCAACTGTTTCCGCATAGTCGGTAATGGTTCGCCCAGGGTGTCCAGTCAGTACGACCGATTCAGCATCGTTCCGCGAACCGATTCGTTCGGCAATGGCTTTTCTGGCTGCTTCGTGGATCTCCCCTTCTTTCCCGGGCGATAGGTAGTACTTGGCAAAACTCGGAACCTGGTCGATGACGTGCACGGCGATGATCTCGCCGCCTTCCGCCCTGAGGATTCTGGCGATTTCCATAGACTTATGGCCATGACCCTGGTCCAGCGCGAGCGGTACAAGAATCTTGTCGTACATCTTCTATCCTTGGTCGGTGGAAGTCGTGGAGCCTGGAGCCAGGTCTCGGTGTCGCTGAGCGCTGAGCGCTGAGCGCTGATCGAGTCGGCTCGGGCTCTCCTCAGGTCGCTGTCCGAATCGCGTTATTCAGGAAGCAGGACCACTTTTGGCGCGCCACTGCGTTGCTCGTGGATATCTCGAAATGCTGCTGCGCCGTCGGCAAGAGGCCGTTGCTCCACCCAATCCAGCGGTCCCAGCGCGCCGGAATGCAGTGCCTGGATGGAGGCTTGTAGGTCCACGGGGGTGTACGTGTAGTTGCCGATGAACGTGATCTCCGAAAGCGTCAACGCCCGGGTGTCGAGACCGGGCTCGTTGTCCTGAAGCCCTACGTGGGAGATGATACCACCGGCCCGGACGAGCTCGCAGGCGGCGGCTCTCGTCCGTCCGCTGCCCACCGCGTCGATGACCAGTTCGAAGGCCCCCGTTGGGGGAGGCCTGTCGCCCAAGGGGTCGTAGACGTTGCAGCAGCCGAGTCGCTCGGCGGTTTGCCGGCGCAATGGATTGGTGTCTCCCAAGTAGATGTCGCGTGCGCCCTTGTGGTGGAGC
>JAHEIA010000536.1:0-979 GCA_024639625.1 Chromatiales bacterium | reverse complement strand
GCCGCCAGCACACCGACGGAGCCACCACCGAGCACGGCGACCCGGCACTCTGAAAGCGGCCGATGTAAGGTCCTTTCGGCTAGGAGGAGCGCGTGCAGGGCAGTTGCCGTGGGCTCGGTAAGGCTCGCCGCGGACATGGACATGCCATCGGGTATGGCCAACAGGTTCGATTCGCGGATCGCAACGTATTGGGCGAATGCCCCCGGTACCCTCATCCCGATCAGCTCGCGCTCGCTGCAGAGATTGCTGCGCCCGCCCTGGCAGTGATCGCAGGTCCCGCAACTCATCAGTGGATTCAGCACCACGCGTGAATGCTGACGGTTCCCCGAGACCACGTGGCCGGCCGCCTCGTGACCAAGGATCAGCGGCGGCACCCGGCGTGCATCGTGGCCGTGGTAGGCGTGCATGTCGGAGCCGCAGATACCCACGGCCTCGATCTTTACCAAAGCCTCGCCGACCCCCGGCGTCGGGTCGAGTTCATCGCGATATTGCACTTCCAACGTATCGGTGTAGACGAGGGCCTTCATGTGCTTTCCTGCTACTTGGCTGTGAACCCGCCGTCCAGGTGGATGACCTGTCCGGTGATGTAGTTGGCGGCTGAAGATGCCAAGAACACCGTCAGCCCGTCCAGATCCGAGAGCTCCCCGTTGCGCCCCGTCGCGGTCTGAGCCGCAAGTTTCGCGACCAGCTCGGGTTTCTCGTACACGGGACCGGTGAGCTCCGTGGGAAAGAAGCCCGGTGCGATGGCGTTGCAGGTTATCCCGTCTCCGGACCAAGTTTCGGCCATGGCGCGGGTGAGTTGGGCGATGCCCCCCTTGGAGGCGCCGTAGGCGAGGCCGTTGGGAAATGCGCGACTCGACTGCAGGGAGGCCAGATTGATGATGCGCCCCCAGCCCCGGTTGCACATGGCGGGTTGCAGCTCGCGCGCCAGAAAGAACGGCACGGCAAGGTTGAGACTCAGTGTCTGGTTCCAGCTATT
>JAHEIA010000117.1 GCA_024639625.1 Chromatiales bacterium | reverse complement strand
ACCGACATGGGCGCGGCGTTTCGGGACTGCCGCACTGCCCATGCGGCGAGCTGGGCGAAGAGTTGGTTCTGGGCTTGGCTGCCGCCGATCTCGGTTAGGTCGGGCAGAACGACTTGCAGCAGGTCGGCGGCCCGAAGAAAGGCACCGCAGCTCAGGGCCGACATGGCAAGCGCGAAGCGCTCCACGAGCCGCTGCTCCTTTATGCTGGCGAACCTCGAGTCCGCTCGCAGCCAGAGCGCGATGCTGCTTGTGTCCTTGGCACCGGCCAGGGCCATCAGATGATGCAGTTGTACGAACGGATCAGGGGTGTCGTGCATGTGGGCCAAGGCGGTTCGCCGAATTGGCTCCCAAGGCAGCATCACGGGTTCCGGAGCGGACAATGCGAGCCGCCAAAGTAGGGCCGGCGCATCGGTCAGGGC
Organism: Chromatiales bacterium; assembly: GCA_024639625.1. Classification (GTDB taxonomy): domain Bacteria; phylum Pseudomonadota; class Gammaproteobacteria; order Chromatiales; family Chromatiaceae; genus JAHEIA01. Next base: position 7,807 of record JAHEIA010000117.1, on the reverse strand, counting down.
CTCTGCGGTGCTGGCCGCCGTCGGCAGCACCTCGAATAGGAACCGCCGATGGGCGGAATCCCACTCGCCGAGCGCGAGCTCGAAGATGGCCATGTGGAACTGCAGATGCACCCAGTCGCTGCCCGTACCGCGGTGCGTGTCCAGCCACTCACCCAGCAACTGGTGGCCAAGGCGCCACCGCGCGGTGTCCGTCAGGCGATGGGCGAGGGCGTGGGCCTCGCCCGAGGGGCCATGGCTAAAGATCGCGTAGCCGCGGACATCGCGGGCGTTGACAGGCGAAGCCTCTACCGGTTTAGTGTTGCCAGGGAATTGCATGAACAGGGTTGCCATGGTTGCCTCCGAAATCGCTGTTTGCTTTCGATGGCTCCATGATCGGACCCGCCCGTCTATTCACCCTGCGTGCGCCGGTCTAACCGGCGTCTATTTTTCGTCTAAAGTTCGGCATTGTGAGCAATCGAATAAGATTCAATGTCTTAGGAGCTTTTGAGGCGCTTGAGGGCGACGGCGAGGGCATTGATTTCGCCCACCGAAAGGCGCAAGCGCTGCTGGCGTATCTGGCGATTGAGCGCGGCCGTCCGCAGTCCCGAGACCATTTGGCGACACTGCTCTGGGCGCGCACTGGGGAGGAGCGTGCGCGCCACAATCTGCGCCAGGCCTTGTCCAAGCTCCGCACGCTCTGCCCCGACCTGATCGAATGTCCCGGCGACCGGATCACGCTCAACACCAAGGTCTGCCTGGTCGATGCGACGACATTCCAGGAGCTGGCGCGGTCGGACAACGTGGATGACCTCGACCTGGCGCTCGAGCTGTATCGCGGTGACCTGCTGGAGGGTTACAGCGCTCGCGAGCCGGAATACCAGGAATGGTTGGAGATCGCGCGGGGGCGGCTGCGCAAGCAGGCGCTGGATGTGGCCGACCGCCTGGCCGGGCTGTTACGCGGGCAGGGTCACGAACGCGGGGCCATCGCGGTGTTGAACCACCTGCTGCGGATCGACATGGCCAATGAGTCGGCGCACCGCGACCTCATGGTGTTGCTCGCGCGGGAGGGAAGGCGATCCGACGCACTGCGTCAGTATCAGGATTGCGCGGTGGCTCTGGCACGCGAGCTTGATGCCGAGCCCGGCGCCGAGACCAGGCGGGTCCGCGACGAGATCCGGCAGGACCGGTCGCTGTCCTCCGAGGGCGAAACGGCAGCCACTGGGGAGCCCTCGTCCCTGGCGGCTCCGGGATCCCCCCGAGCGCCGTCACGCCGCTTTGCAACCGTGTTCTGTGCCGACAGTGTTCAGGACAAGGCGATCGGGGAAGAGGCTGAGGGCATCGTTCGAGATAGCCAGCTCCAAGCCATCAACCGGGTGATCGGCGCGCATGGTGGTTGGGTCGCCCCCCTGACCACGGGTCCAGTGCTTGCGCTTTTCAATGAGCCCGACGGCGCTCTGACCTGCGCACTGAACATCCAGCGCGAAAGGGCTGTCGAGACCGGTAAAGGCCAAATCCGATTCCGCATCGGTATTGATTGCGGCGATGTGAGCGACAACCGCGGCGAGCTCCGCGGCGATCCTGTCCAGGTGGCGACACGTCTCGAGGCGCTCGCCGTTCCGGGTGGCGTCTGCATCTCCGACCAGGTGCGGGCCAGGGCTGAGGGCCAGGTGGACGCCGACTACCAGTTCATCGGCGAACAGCGAGTACAGCAGGTCGCCGACCCGGTCCGTGCCTACCGGGTCGTCTCGCCCGGTGCCCTATCGGATACGGCCAGTTGCGGCCGACAACCCAAATCAGGCTCGACGCCGGCCTTACCGGGCAAGCCCTCCCTCCTCATCAAGCCCTTCTCCAATATGAGCAAGGATGCTGAGCAGGACTACTTTGCCGAGGGCCTGACGAAGGACATCAGCATCGCGCTGACCAAGATCCCGGGTCTGTTCCTGGCCGAGGACGGATCACCGCAGGAACAGATATCCCACGGCATGGGTATCGCCGAGCTGGGCCGTGCCTTCGGCGTCCGCTACGTGTTGACCGGCGGTGTGCGGCGGCACGGTGAGCGGGTGCGGGTCAACACGGAGTTGATCGATGCGGCCTCCGGCCAGTGCCTGTGGGGCGAGCGCTTCGACCGTGAACTTCACGACCTGTTTTCCATCCAGGACGAGATCACCGAGGAAATCGTGACCGCCATGGATGTGAAGTTGGTTCAGGGCGAAGCGGCGCGTTTCATGCGCAAGGCGCTGACCAGTCCGAGCGCCCTGGACGCGTCCTACCGTGGTTGGTATGCGCTCTATCACGGCACCGGGAGACAAGATGTGCTGGAAGCACAGCATTTGTTCGAGGAGGTCATTCGGCTCGAACCCGAGGCCCCTTTCGGCTATGCCAGCGCGGCATTGGCTTACTGGGCCGAAGCCGGATTTGGCCGCGTCGTGGTCCAGTCTCCGGCGATGGAACACGCCGCGGAATTGGCCCGCAAAGCACTCGAGCTCGGCGACACCACAGGCTATGCACATCTTGTTCTGGCTTTGGTGCACCTTGCTAACCAGGAATACGAGCAAGCGATGACCCAGGCCACCGAGGGCGTCGCGGCGAGACCCAACTGCAACGGGGCCTATGCAATCAAATCGAGCGTCCTCAATTATCTCGGGCGCCCTCAGGAGGCAATCGAGTTTGCGCAGTACGCGGTGCGCCTTACACCGGCATATCCGGCGGAGTTTCCGGCCGTCCTCGCGGCCGCCTATCACGACAGCGGCCGCTACGCGGAAGCCATCGCCGCCGCCAAAGCCTCGCTGCAACTGCGGAACGACGATATTGATCCGATGCTGATGCTGGCGGCAGCGAGCGTGGCGCAGGGCAGTTTGGACGAAGCACGCGAGATCGCCGCCAGGGTGAAACATCTCGATCCCACGTTTCGCCTTACCGACTTCTCTGCGACGCAACCGTACCGGAACCCACAAGATCTTGAGCGACTGATCGGCAGGCTGCGCGAAGCCGGTCTGCCTGATTGATGGGTGCGGTAGTTCAGGAGCAAGCCGTTCAGCGCGATCTCCGATCTCTCGCGCCTGAACTTGGGCATCATGTTTCGCTATCCCGTTTCGACGGGACAAGGAGGTCTTGCTCCACCGTCCTGGTGGGCATGTTGTTGGACCAAGTCTGACCATTAGAAAGCCAACATGTCCGCTATCCTCAATATCACTGAAGCAAAGGCGAAGTTCTCCGAGGTCGTGGAGCGGGTAATCCAGGGCGAGGAGATCATCGTCACGCGCATGGGGCACCCCGTCGCACGCATCACGCGCTACGATCAGGCAGCACCGAACCGCCGGCTGGGGAACTTCGAGGGACGCATCCGCCTCTCCGAGGACTTCGACGACTGGCCCGACGATATCGCGCGCGATATCGGCATTACGGACTGAGCATGGGCTTTCTGGTTGCCACCCATGCCGTGCTCTGGGCACCCGGAGACCCGAGCGCTCTATCCTCGGCGGTGAGCGAAGCAATCTCCGATCCGGCCAACCTGATCTTCGACACCAGCGCATCTCTTTGGGAGTGCGCAATAAAGGCGTCGATCGGCAAGCTCGACCTGCCGGAAGACTTTTTCGATTCGATCCCTGAGGTGGGTTACGAGGTTTTACCGATCCGCATCTCACACCTCAATGTCTATCGGACCCTTCCGATGTACCATCGCGACCCCTTCGACAGGATGCTGGTGGCACAGGCGAGGGCCGAGGCCTTGACACTTACCTCTCGGGACCCTGAAATCGCAAAGTACGATGGCGAGACCCTTGCCTGCTGATGGGCGAAGGAGACAGCGGCTTCAGCGGCCGCCTCCGATCCAGCGTGGAATGCCTCCGAAGATCCGGTTGGCGTTGCACAAAAGGCCTGCAGCGTGGTCTCAGTCAAGAGCGGTCCCGGGCGTGGCGATGACGCCGCCCGAGGTGCCTTTTGGGATCCGCGGAGCTGTTCGCTGAACACGCGTGGTTTGCCGGAGTTGGCCACATTTTCGTTCGACCAAAAAGGAGTGCATCTTATGCGATTGCCCAAATTCTTTGCTCTGCTCCTTCTCGCTCACTTTGCATCTGTCGCTGTTGCCGGTGGTGCCGTGGACTTGAGCATCCACACGGTGCCAGGCGAGCCGGAGGTACAGGGCGGCGACACGCCTGTCTCCAACTCTGATGGAAGCTCGAGAACCACCAAGGGACCCCATCTCCCGGTCCAGCTGGAGATCCGTAACAACAGCGACGATGACGACGTCACCGTTGCCCAAGTCACCTTCCGATTGTCGGGGTCGTTCGATGAGGAAGGCGAGATGTACCTTTTCCCACTGAACCCCGCCGTGAAGATCCCCTCCGGAGCGACGGAAACAACCGAGGTTTTTTCCTTGGATAACCTACCTAGCGGAGCTGGATCCGGCCAGTATGTTTCTGTCACTGTCAGTGGGTGGAAGAATACCGGTAGCGATCCAGGAGACGAGTTCACCACCGGAACCAGGTTCAAGACACGGTGAGCACCGGCAGCGGCTGCGTACGCCGCCTACGGCTTAGTCACGCATCGGTCGAACTGCTTTGCGGGCGCCGGGGAACACGTCGAGTCCGGTTCCAGTGAGATCTGTGCAGTTGACTAAGAATTTCCACGCCCTGCCGACACAAGGGCAAGCTTCTGCGCGATCGGGCGCAGGGAGCCAACCGCAAGCACTCGCGGGTCCGGGCGTGGGTGGAGGCGTTCGCGCAGCCGGAAGCGATGGACCGCGTGCTGTTGCGCACGATGGGGATCGTTGGGGACTCGTTTGACGATCGGAACGAAGAACGTGATGTACAACATCCGGCGGCTGGTGTGGTTGACGGAAACTTGCAGACCCGCGATCCGCCATGCCGCCGATTGGCGGAGAAGAGCCACTGCACGGACGCTCAAGTTTAGCTGCAAGAAACGTAGGGATAGAGTCGGTAAACAAAGCGCTCGCGGTGAACGCATACGGCCACTTGGCGAGGACCGCACGGAGTTGGATGTCGATCGATCCGATCTCTTCGACGGAAGGCTGGGAAATAGTCCAGGATCCTCGCGCGCGAGTCACTCCTCCGACTGATGGGCCCGGTGTGGATCATCGTGAGGCGCAATCACCGGCGGAGTTTCGAAGCGAAAACATGAAGGATTCGGGACTGTTTCGTTACGCAGGGTGAGACCTGCCATACCCCACTCGGTCACCAGCGGATTCCCGGCCAGCTTGAACCTGGCGCGGACGCTCCATAGGTATTGGGTTGCAGGTTCCAACGGTTGCTCCACTTGGTGCTTCGGAAGCGTCAACCCTTCACGAGCATACTTCAGCTTGTTTGCGGCCCTCGATGTCCCATCCCAGATGCGCAGTTCATAGGTGACATCTTGCACTTGTTCCGGATGAAGAAGATTGGGGTATGGAAATCGTTGCCAGCGCAGAACGGGTTGGAGTGAGTCCACCTTCACCGAGTCAGCAAACAGGGAAAAGGTTTTTCTTTCCAGTGGAGGGTAATGGGGGTGCAGCCCAACCACGCGGATACCGCCACACGCGGAAAGCAATGTGGGTGCAAGCAGCGCCATGAGAAGCATTTCGAAGCGCACTTGGCGCATCCAATAAAATTGCGGTCGAGACGCAACAGCCCGGGGTATGTCTTTCATCGCTCGTCATGGTGACTGTGTTGGGTAAACCAGGAAGAAATCGTCGATGATCTTCTCGGCGAGTTCATCCACGCAAGTGGTTATCTCGTCAACAATCAGCTCTCCCTCCTGCACCGCCCATTCCACATACTCTCGTCTTCCTTCGCTGCCGCAAGACGGCGACTCGGTTAGCAGGATGTCATTGTCGCGTACCCTGATCAGCCGAGCGTTGAGCTCGATGAACACGCTGGTCTGCGGGTTGATCCCATAGAGACCGCGCAAACCAGCCTTGCGCGATCGGACCTCAAGCACGGTGGTGACGCCAGACAGCTCCTTCCCACGATAGCCGGCGTCATCCGAGAGATCCGGGGGCTCTACCCCGAGCAAGGGCACGAAGCTGAACGGGGTATTGTCGCTCCCCAGAGCAACCAGGCGATCCATGAGCACCCGCTCAAGCTCCATGGCCCGCAAGCTCTCTTCCGCGAGCTGGATCTCCTTTTCCGCCGCCTCGATCTGCCCCGCAGAAGGGGCGGTAATCGCGCCGTAGAATGCTCCAGCAACTGCGGTAAACGGGGCGACCAGAATCCCCAATAGCGTTCCACCAGGGACCGGCGAAACGAAACCAACGGCGACCGGGAAGCTAGCGCCTGCTGCCAATCCGCGAGCAAAACCACCTCCTGGCCCTTTCGCAGGCATGAGAACCTTTTGTTTTCCTGCCCTGGGCGAAACGACGACCCCTATCGTTCCCAGCGAGGAACGAAGTTGCTCTGTTTGTTCTGGGGACATGGCGTAGATGGCGGGTGAGAACAGATCGAGGCCCAGCGCCGGTCCGATGATGATCGCTAGCAGGAGGCCCGATAACCCTCGGATGGGCGGGCTGAGCCCAGATCTGAGCCACTTCCGGATCATGCCGTGTTCCTACGTTCGGTGCACGAGGCGCTCTTGCCAAATGGTCACGGATCGCGTCGGGTTTTGCAACTGCCAGCGGTCGGTTTCTGCCCGATGGTTCGGGAACCTTCTAGTGTCTCTTGATTCGTCCGATAACCAAAGTTGTCGAAGAGTCCACCTGATGAATCAGACTGACCGTAGCCCTGGAAGCGAGCCACGTTTGATGAGGGAATCTGAGCATATCAGGCCACTTCCCGGGCGAACACTGCGGGCGGCTTCTTGCATTCTTTGACCTCATGTGTTCCTTATCATCATTCGAATATGGCGCCCTGTCCGCTATCAAAGAACATTGTGTTGGCATGGAGTTCGGTAGTTTTGCTCGGCGCGATCGGCGGCGAAGGTGCTGGGAGACGGGCATACGTACGCTAGCTTTTGCACTGCCATTCTTGCGCGGTTCACGGTCTAATAGGTGACCCCATGCGGAATTCAATTGCCTCGCTGGTGCTTATGCTGTGCACGAGTTGCACATTACAACCCTCTGAAATTCAGGAAGCGCCGCTCAAGGGGGGGCAGGCTGTTGTTTTTGATATCGACGGAACTTTGACTCCAACAGTATTTGCAGTCTCTACCCCGCGTGATGGTGCGGCCAAGGCCGTGGGTCTGTTCGCTGACAAGGGCTACAAGATCATCTACCTCAGTGCGAGGATCAAACTACTTCAATCCGACATTCCTAACTGGCTGAAGAAAAACCATTTTCCCGAGGGCAGTATTCATGTGCCCCAAACGGCCCAGGATAGTAGCGATTACCGAGCCTTTAAAAAACAGATACTCGAACAATACAAAAAGAATGGCTGGAAATTCGCGGCTGCATACGGCGATTCGTCTACCGACTTTGCAGCTTACTCAGAAGTCGGTATCGATTTGAGTCGGGTCTTCGCACTTCGGCGTGCGGGCGAAGCCTCATGCGAACCAGGGTCCTGGTCGCAATGCTTTGATTCGTGGACAGAACACATGGGTAGCGTTGAGGAGGTGGCGCGTCCTCAATAATGAACACTCCACCTGCAAAAGCCGATGGTTTCAGGTTGCGGCTGAAAGCCGGATCGATCAGCCGTTCGGCCGATTATCCCCTCTCCCAGGAGTGGGAGAGGGATAGGGTGAGGGTTGATAACAGCCACAATCATATACCCCCTCACCCCAACCCTCTCCCCCACGGGGGAGAGGGGGTCACATTGTCAGCCGGCTAAGGCCGGGGGGTTTACAGATCCCCTATCGGGGACTCTAAAGCGATTCCCCTCTAGACCCCATAGATCGGCGCAAC
>JAHEIA010000116.1 GCA_024639625.1 Chromatiales bacterium | reverse complement strand
CCTTGTTGCGGAAGCTGAGCTCGCTTTCTACCTTGCCGGAGCGGGCGCTCAGAAAACCCGGATTGCGATCGGCGAAGTCGCCAATCTCGGCGCGTTCGGTGGAAAAGAGCAAGAGACCCTCTTGGGAATAGATCTTGACCTTCACCACGTCCAGGCCGCGAACCTGCTCCTCCAGCACCGCGTCCAGCGCGTCGATCTCCGGGTGTGCTCGAAGCTCCTGCGCTGACAATCGGCCGGCCTGTTCGAGAAATCCCGCATAGCGCGGCCAGATGGTGTTGGCGAAGGAGCGGGCGAGCGCGCGGTTCGCCCGGGTCTCCTGCTGGATCAGCGAATCAACCGCGGCATGTCGGTAGTACCCGCCGAGCAGCACACCGATCAGGGCGATCCCAAGCAGGCTGACGATGGAGTAGGTGCGCGTGAGGCGAAGGCCACGCTGCAGCTTTTCGAACGCGGGTTGAGGCAATTTCAGTGCTTCCCCGGAGGGCGATTCCCAGAAAGCATAGTGTAACCGGCACCGGCGGTCTGCGAAGCCCCAATGGTGCCGGCGCAAGAGTAACCCTAAAAAACAAAGCGTTGAAGAGCGCCTGCGGAGGGTTTATAAATAACCTAGCAAAATACTATGGAATAGAGGAGCAAGATACCCCATGGCGGTGGGCAGCGATCAGTTGGACGCACTTGTAGAACAAGGCTACGAGCACGGCTTCGTCTCCGATGTCGACAGCGATACCTTTACTCCCGGCCTCAACGAGGAGGTCGTGCGGTCGATCTCTGCGATAAAGGCGGAGCCGGCGTTCATGCGCGAGCAGCGACTCGCCGCTTTGCGCCACTGGTTGACCCTGAAGGAGCCAAACTGGGCCAGCGTGCATCATCCCAAGATCGATTATCAGGCGATCTCCTACTACTCCGCGCCGAAACCAAAGCAGGGCCCGCAAAGTCTCGAAGAGATTGACCCGGAGATCCTGGCCACCTACCAGAAACTCGGAATCCCGCTCGAAGAACAGAAGGCGCTTGCCGGAGTGGCGGTGGATGCGGTGTTCGACAGTGTTTCGGTGGCCACCACCTTCCGCGGCAAACTGGCGGAGGCGGGCGTCATATTCTGCTCGATCTCGGAGGCCCTGCGGGAGCATCCGGATCTGGTAGAGCGGTATCTGGGTTCGGTCGTGCCGCACACGGACAACTTCTTCGCTGCCCTGAATTCCGCCGTTTTCAGCGACGGTACCTTCGTCTATGTACCTCCGGGGGTTCGTTGCCCGATGGAGCTTTCGACTTATTTCCGCATCAATGCGGCTAACACGGGTCAGTTCGAGCGCACCCTGATCGTTGCGGACGCCGGCAGCTACGTCAGCTATTTGGAGGGTTGCACCGCCCCCATGCGGGACGAAAACCAACTGCATGCCGCCGTGGTGGAACTGGTAGCGCTAGAAGACGCGCAGATCAAATATTCTACGGTGCAGAACTGGTACCCCGGCGACGCGCAGGGGAAGGGCGGGATCTACAACTTCGTGACCAAGCGCGGTGATTGCCGCGGGGCGCGCTCGCGGATCTCCTGGACCCAGGTGGAGACCGGGTCGGCGATCACCTGGAAGTACCCGAGTTGCATCCTGCGCGGCGACGAGTCGGTGGGCGAGTTCTATTCGGTGGCGGTGACCAAGGGGAGGCAGCAGGCGGATACCGGGACCAAGATGATCCACCTCGGGCGCAACAGCCGCAGCACGATCGTATCCAAGGGCATCTCCGCAGGCCACGGGCAAAACGCCTATCGTGGCCTGGTGCGCATGGCGCAACGAGCGGAGCATGCCCGCAACCATACCCAGTGCGACTCGCTGTTGATCGGCGACCGGTGCGCGGCCCACACCTTCCCCTACATCGAGGTGAAGAACCCCACCGCCAAGGTCGAGCACGAGGCCACGACCTCTAAAATCGGCGAAGACCAGTTGTTCTACTGCCGGAGCCGGGGACTGTCCGAAGAGGATGCGGTATCCATGATCGTGAACGGTTTCTGCAAAGAGGTCTTCAAGGAGCTGCCGATGGAGTTTGCGGTCGAAGCGCAAAAGCTGCTTAGTATAACGCTCGAAGGCGCGGTTGGGTGAGCGAGGACCGTTTGCCCAGTGGGCAAACGCAGCCGAGCGAACGCCCGGCAGGGATGCCGGGCCGAGGGGTGCTACAGGGAGGTACATCGCCCCCAGGCGTAGAGAGACCGTTTGCCCAGTGGGCAAACGCAGCCGAGCGAACGCCCGGCAGGGATGCCGGGCTGGGTGCAAGCAGGAGCGGTATTTCGCCAGGCATGGCATTGAGCAACCGGGGCGCTTTCCCGGCAGCATTGTGGAGGCATTTGAGATGTTATCGGTTCGGGAATTAAAGGTGGCGGTGGAGGGCAAGGAAATCCTCAAGGGGCTCGATCTGGAGGTGCTCCCCGGGGAGCTGCATGCGGTGATGGGACCGAACGGGTCGGGCAAGAGCACCCTGGCCCATGTCTTGGCGGGTCGCGACGGTTACGAAGTGACCTCGGGTGGAGTTTTCTACCAGGGGGAAGATCTGCTTCCACTGGAGCCCGAGGAACGGGCGCACAAGGGACTGTTTCTTGCCTTCCAATACCCGGTGGAGCTGCCCGGCGTGAACAATACCTATTTTCTGAAGGCGGCGATCAATGCCGGGCGGGTGGCGCGGGGCGAGCCGGAATTGGACGCGGTCGCCTTTATGAAGCTGGTGCGAGAGAAGGCCAAGTTGGTGCAACTGGACGAGACCCTGCTCAAACGCCCGGTAAATGCCGGTTTCTCTGGGGGAGAGAAGAAACGCAACGAGATACTGCAGATGGCGCTGCTGGAACCACGCCTGGCGATCCTCGACGAGACCGACTCGGGACTCGATATCGACGCCCTGCGCGTCGTCGCGGATGGGGTGAACGCTCTGCGCGGCCCCGATCGCGCCATGATTGTCGTCACCCACTACCAGCGACTGCTCGAGTACATCGAGCCCGACTATGTACATGTGCTGGCAGGGGGGCGCATCGTGCGATCCGGCGACAAGAGCCTGGCCCTCGAATTGGAGCGAAAAGGTTACGGCTGGGTGCTCGAGGAGGAGGCAGCGTGAACACGGTTGGAGAACCCCTGGACCGATTCAGGGAACTTGCCCGGAACCCGGCCGCTCCGCCGACGGGCATCCATTGGCTCGATCAGCGCCGCGACGAGGCGGCAGCGCGTCTGGACCGGTTGTCTTGGCCCAGCCGTAAGGACGAGGGCTGGCGTTACACCAGCCTAGAACCGCTGCGGGACCCTCAGTTCGCGCCCGCGGCGCAGCCGCTGTCGGCGCTCCTGCCGGAGGACATCGAATCCCTGCTGCTGGCCAACGGACGCGTGCCGGACCTGGTGTTCGCCAACGGGCGCTTCGCGCCCGCGTTGTCGAACCCGCGGGCCCTGCCGGACGGCGTCTGGATGGGGAGTCTAGCGCGGGCCCTGCGGGAAAAGCCCGAGGCGCTGAAAGATCACCTGGCACGGGCAGGCGACCCGGTCGACAGTCTCTTTGCTGCACTCAATACGGCGCTCATCGAGGACGGCGCGGCGCTGCTGGTGGCCGAAGGTACAGTGATCGAGGCGCCCATCGAAGTGCTTTACCTGTCGCTGGAGGTCGAACAGCCGGTGATCGCCCAGCCGCGTAACTTGATTGTGTTGCAGGCGGGTGCGCAAGCGACCTTGATCGAGCGCTATGCCAGTTTCGGCCCCTCGCTGTACTTCAACAACCTGGTCACCGAGGTCGTGCTCGGGCAAGGCGCTGTTCTGGTACACGAGCGGTTACAGGAGGAGAGCCGAAATGCCTTTCACCTGGCGGGGCTGTCCGCCCGCCTGGATGCCCACAGCCGGTACCACTGCGTGACCGCGGCATTGGGCAGCGCCTGGTCGCGCACCTCGCTGCAGCTGCGGTTTGCCGGCGAGGGGGCGGAGTCACGGTTGGACGGCCTGTATTTTGCCGGTGACGGCAAGCTGGTGGATCACCACCTCGACGTGGAGCATGCGGTCCCTGGCTGCAGCAGTGAAGAGACCTTTCGCGGCATCCTGGATGGTCGAGGTGTCGCCGTGTTCGACGGACGCGTGCTTGTGGCGCAGGACGCGCAGCAGACCAGTGCTCACCTGCACAATGCCAACCTGATGCTGTCGCGTAACGCCGAGGTGGATACCAAGCCGCAGCTCGAGATCTATGCCGACGACGTGCAGTGCAGCCACGGAACCACGGTGGGGCAGTTGGAACCAGAGGCCATGTTCTACCTGCGTTCGCGGGGCATCTCGGAGCCCGAGGCGCGCAAGATGCTGTGCGTTGGATTCGCCCAGGAGATCCTAGAGCGCTTTTCCCACGCCCCGTTGCGGGAGCGCGCGGAGCGGATCATTCGGCAGCGCTTGAGCCGTCCCAGCGGGTGACCGTTGGGTGCGAGTAGAGCCATGTTCCGATTCTCCAATCTGATGAAGACGTTGCGTTCGGACCAGCACCCCGAGCAGGACCCGGGAACGGCGCCCGGGTTGCCGGGTCTCGAGGAGCGGCTGATCGAGGCCCTGCGCGGGGTCTATGATCCGGAGATCCCGATCAACATCTTCGACCTGGGTTTGATCTACGATATCGCGGCGGACGCCAGCGGGGCGGTGCAGGTGCGCATGACCCTGACCGCGCCTGCCTGCCCTGTCGCTGGCTCCATGCCCGGTCAGGTGGAAGCGGCGCTGCGCGCGGTGGAGGGAGTGACCGATGCGCAGGTCGAACTGGTCTGGGACCCGCCCTGGAGCGCCGAGCGGATGTCGGACGAGGCCCGGCTGCAACTCGGGCTCCTGTAGCGGGCGCAGCCGGCTCTGACAGGAGACAACTATGACCGACGTAGAAGACATCATTAGCACCTTCGATCTGCTGGGGGACTGGGAGGAGCGCTACGCCTATCTGGTCGAGGTGGGCGAACGTCTCGCCCCGATGCCCGACGAGCACAAAGTAGAGGCGAATAGGGTCAAGGGCTGCATGAGCCAGGTCTGGGTTAAGGCGTACAGCGAGCCGCAAGACCCCGACAGAATAGCTTTCTGTGGCGACTGCGATACCGCCATCATCAAGGGCGTTCTGGCGCTCTTGGTTGATCTGTTTTCCGGCAAGACGGTGCAGGAGATCGCGGTAGTCGATCCCGACGACCTGTTCCGGCGCCTGGGCTTGCACGAGCATCTCAGCCCGAGCCGGCATTTCGGAATCTACGCGATCGTCGAGCTGATGAAGCAACAGGTGGCCGAACTCGCGCTGGACACCAGTCAAGTCGCTTGACCGGTCACGAGCCGGCGCAAAGCCGGCCTTCGCCAGCTTCGGTCGCTCCGGGCTCGTGGTAAGCCCCCTGCGTGACAAGCCGGCCGCAAACCCTCCGTCGGTAGTGGAGGTAGCCGCCCGTTCTCTCCCTCCTTTCCGCTGCCGGTGAGCAGGGCGGCGAATTTGCGATTGTCAATCCCCTGTGGTTCCGTTACCTTCCTCGTAAACAAGTGACGCGGCGCGCCGTCGCGGCCACCGTCCATGGTGGCCGTGGTAGGTCCTGCCGACGAGAAGAATCACCGGAAGGCGGGCCCGAAGCCGCGCGGCAGGGGGCCCGGATCGATCCGGATTCCACCACAAGGGGACTGCTTGGGAATGGCAGCGGTGTTTCTGCGCTTGAGATCCGGGGCGATTGGCAGGCGATCCGCTGCTCTTCGCGTCGGTGTCGGTATTCCCACCTTCCTTGCTACCACCCCATCTCACGAAAAATCTTCCGTCTCCAGCGCCAATCAGTCCGCTTCCAATCCGTATCGCGAGCGGCGTGGCGGCGCGGACAACCGAATTCCGGACGAGGTCATCTCATGCTGACAAACGGGTCAACATTGCGCGCAACCAAGTCTTTATTCGGGATCATTCCGCTCATAGCGGCACTGGCTTTCGCGGACACTGCCAGCGCGGCGCCAGGGTTCTCGAAGGCCTTTGTACCCGACACCATCTTTACCGGAGAGGTCAGCACCTTGACCTTCACCATCGACAACACCGGCTCGATGACCACCGCTAGCGGCCTCGCCTTCACCGACATATTGCCCTCTGGGGTGACGATCGCCTCCCCGCCCAACGCCACGGAGACCTGCGGCGAGGGTGGTTCGGTGACCGCCGACGAGGGCGCGAGCAGCATCAGCTACAGCGGGGGGTTCGTCGACCCGGGGAGCACCTGCAGCGTGACCGTCGACGTCACCAGCTTCGAGCCGGGCGTTCACCTCAACACCTCCGGCGATCTGACCTCGAGCGATGGCAACAGCGGCACCGCCAGCGACACGCTCACCGTTCTCGAGCTCTCGGATGTCGGCTTCTCCAAGTTCTTCCTCCCCGACACCATCGGCCCAGGCAGCACCTCGACGCTTACCTTCGTCATCAGCAACATCGAAGGATCGACCCTGGTGACCGACATCGCGTTCACCGACGTGCTGCCCGCCGGGATCGTGATCGCCACCCCGGCGAGCGCCTCCACCGACTGCGCCGACGGCATCCTGAGCGCCCCCGACGGTGGGACGACTCTCAGCCTCGCCGGCGCCCGGCTCGGCGCCAACAGCGCTTGCAGTGTCATCGTCAACGTGGTTGGCACGGCAACGGCGACCAATGTGTCGGGCATCCTTACCGCGAGCGACGGCGCCAGCGGAGCGGCCGTCGCCACTCTGACCGTCGACCCGGCGCGCCCGGGTTTCTCAAAGGCCTTCGCGCCGAGCTCGATCCCCCTCGGCGCCACTAGCACCCTCATCTTCACCGTCGACAACACCGCCAACGCCACTGCCCTGGGCTACCTGCAGTTCAGCGACACCCTGCCGCCCGGCATGGTGGTCGCCCCGCTGCCCAACGCATCCAGCGATTGCGGAGCGCCTCCTGTGGTCCCCTTGATCACCGCCGATCCCGGGACTGGCGTGATCAACTTCCTAGCGCAAGGCTCTCTGCCGAACTTCCCGGTCGTGGACGCCGGCGCGACCTGTACGGTCACCGTCGACATCACCACCACGGCCTCGGGCCGCTTCCACAACACCAGCAGCGATCTGATCTATACCTTCAACCAGGACACCGCGGGCTCCGCGACCGCGACACTCGACGTACCGGTGAATTTCCTCAACAAGGTCTTCCTCGATGACCCGGTCACCCCGGGCAACAGCGTCACCCTCCAGTTCACCATTCAGAACCCGAGCCGCAGCGCGGCGGCCACCGGCATCGCCTTCGACGATCTGATCGACCCGCTGGGGTCGCTAACCGGCCTGGCGCCGGGGGAGGCCCTGCCCAAGGTGGCGTGTGGTGGGACCCTGGATTTCCTTGCGGGCAGCCTGAGTCTGACCGGCGCTAGCCTCCCGGCGGGCGCTTCCTGCACCTTCGGCGTCCTGCTCGACGTGCCCTTGAGCGCTGGTCCCGAGACCTATACCAACACCACCGGCTCGATCACGGCGGTGATCGACGGCGAGGGCGTGGTCGGCAACATGGCGGCCGACGAGTTGACCATCATTCTCGCCCCGACGCTCACCAAGGAATTTCTGAGCAACCCAGTGGGCGCCGGGGGGACCACGACCCTGCATTTCACCATCGCCAACAACAGCTCGACGATGGGCCTCGACGAGATCGCCTTCGAAGACGTGTTCGACGACGTGCTGCCGACCGCGTCGGTGGTGCCGACCAACCCGGTGTGCAATGGCGGTACTGCCACCTACACGCCGTTCATCGACGGGAGCGGCGGCTCGAGCAACTCGCCGGCGAGGTTTACGCTCACCGGCGCCAGCCTCGGTCCCGCGGAGTCCTGCACCATCGAGATCACCCTGGATGTCGTTACCAACGCGACCTCGGGCAGCTATCCGAATGCCACCAGTACGATCTCCGGCCTGCTCGGCGGAGAACAGCCGGTCGAGGGCTATCCCGCCGCGGACGACCTGGTGGTGGTCGGCGGTCCGTCGCTGCTCAAGCAGTTCACCGGCGATCCGGTGGATCCGGGCAGCACCGTGAGCCTGGTCTTTACCCTCACCCATCCGATGCAGGCCCCGGCGCCCGGGGATCCGCCGGTGTCGGACATCACCGGCATCGCATTTACCGACGATCTCGACGCGGCCCTCGCCGGCCTCCTGGCCACCGGCCTGCCGGCGTCTGCATGCGGCGGCACGATCAGCACGCCGGACAGCGGTATGACGATCGAATTTGCCGGCGGAACACTGAGCGCGGGCGAGGCCTGTAGCTTCAGCGTCAACCTCTCTGTTCCCGGGACCGCC
>JAHEIA010000535.1:2011-2559 GCA_024639625.1 Chromatiales bacterium | reverse complement strand
TAAGAGACTTCCGCCTACAACTGCTTCCCGCAGAGATGGGAGGCAGCTTTTACCAGAAACTGGCGGTCTACGGGCAGATGGGGCGGAGCGACCTCAAGGCGCCCTGGGAGAAGACGGACAAAGCGGGCGAATTGAAGGCCTAGCGTCGTCGCCGATCTTGGCACCGGGCCGCCCCGCGGGGATCCGGGTGCACCTTAGCTTATCTCGTGGTGCTCTCCAGCAGCCACCCTTCTAGGGTAGTACCAGCGAAAGACTCCGCGGCGGGTGGCTCCTTAGCGCAGCGCCCGTCACCCTGCAGGCGCTGAAGCAAGAGCGGTCGGCTTAGATCAACTTAGGGGGGGCGATCCGTTGTACGTTGCGAATCAACAGGCCGCTCATTACAGAGAAGGTGCCCGTCACGAGCGCGATCTTGGCTAGCTCCTTGGGCGGAGGCATACGCAGACGGAAGCCCCCTTCCGCTTTTGCCATGCCCATGTTGTAGTGGATCAGCGCCTCGGCCATGAAGACGCCAAACGTAATGCCAGTCACCATTATGCCGCCCATAGATC
>JAHEIA010000535.1:0-2001 GCA_024639625.1 Chromatiales bacterium | reverse complement strand
GGAATACCGTTTCAATATATCGCATGGTGTTGGTTTTGCAAGCCATCTGCAGCGGAAACGGAAAGCATTGCCGCAGGCACTGGCCCAGCGGCAAAATAGCGGCGGGCTTGGGACAAAGGCTGAGCAAACCAAATTTGAGCACGGCGCGCGAGCGCTCCAATCGATGACCGACAGAGACTCCTGACACGACTATGGCAAAGATACACATCAAGAAGCAGCATAACCTAGAGCGCGAGGCAGCCCGGGCCCGGGTGCAAGAGATCGCGAAAGATCTTGAGGGAAAATTGAATGCAAACTGCTCCTGGAATGGGGACTGTTTGGAGTTTACCCGCTCGGGTGCGTCTGGTTCGATCGAGCTTGGAGAAGGATTCATCGACGTGCAGATCAAACTCGGTCTCATGCTCGCTCCCATGAAGGGGAAGATCGAGCAATCGATCCGCGAGCAGATCGAGACCTCCCTGAGCTGATACAAGGGCGGGAAGCGCTCAGCTCCCGCACCATCCGTCGCGCCTGCCCAATTTACCCTGCGCGAGCGAGAAACCGGCAGCAGATGGCGTAGACAACAGCGAACGGGGCTGCGCCCGCTAGCCGATCTCGGCGCCCATGCGAGCAAACACGACAGCCGGGCCGACGGTTCCCGCCCCACCTCTCGATCTGTACCGGGATTCCTTTCTTTGTGGCCGCTCGCGACTGCGGTAGACTACTACTCGTTTGCGCGCAGCGTAGCCGCAAAAAATCGAGAGTGGAGGTTTCGCCATGCCGCGAAGCGACGAATTTATGAGGGGCCTCGGACTGGGTCTGACGGCCGCCATGCTGGTGCCAGTTGTGATTTCCGCCCTTGCGCCGGTGGTTCGGCCGCTCGCCCGATCGGCATTGAAAGGGGGAATAAAGCTCTACGAGATGGGCCGCGAAACCTTCGAGCAGCTCGGAGAGACGGTGGAAGACATCGTCGCCGAGGTGCAGGAAGAACTGGTTGAGGCCCACGAAGCCGAGGAGCTCGCCGAAACCGTTGCCGAGGAGGCAATGCTCAAAGAAGAGTCGTGAAGGCAGGCCGATGACGCCGCAAGCTTACATCATCCACCAGACCGGGGCCCGGGTACGCCTTCGCGTCAAGGCGAAACGCCAAGACGCGGACTATTTCGCCGCACTTCGCAGCCGAATCGAAGCCGTGCACGGGATCGATGAGGTGCGAGTGAACAGTACCACTGGCAGCGTAATACTGCTGCACCCGGAGCTGCCCTATTCCAAGATCGAACCCGAGCTGCGGAATATCGATCTATTCGAACTTGCAGCCGGACCGGAACCGGAAACCCCGGCTCTGACCCCGCTTCGATCCGGCATCTCCAAGGCCAACCAAGCGCTCTCCGAGACCTCTTCCGGCAGCGTGGATCTGCGGACCCTGGTCGTGGTAGGCGCCATTGGCCTCGCCATACACCAGATGCTGCGAGGGAACCTTTTGGGGCCCGCCCTTCCGCTCGTATGGCGGGCGGTCGACCTCGCCATGAGCTTCCGCGATGCGGCTGGAAACGCCGATCCCGAGCCCGATGCCGACACCGCTACAGCCTCCGCGAAGGACACTGAAACCACGCCCAACAGCAATCCTCCCCCGACGCGCAACTCGAAGGTTGAAAGCGCAGCCGCCGCACACAGCAGAACAATCAGGGGTACTAGCTGGTACGGACCGCTCTCTGATTAGAGTAAAGGGCGCCTCCATCCCCTTCCAGGCTGCCGGCGGCGTGGTTTCATGCGGCCGATCACCGCGGGCGGCAGACGCACAGGAAAACAAAGATCACGGAAGAAACCGAATAAAATAGCGTTTCTCCTCTAGCGACAGACCGAGCCACCTGCCAGAATCGGTGTATCGGGACGTCAATTCTACAGGACGGCTATTATGCTGCTGCGCCTCGCTACTGGGGTCGGGCTGTTTGCCATGGGTTTCTTTCTTGGGCGCGAAATCGGCCGCACGGAACCGATACGCGACGAGTTGAGACGCGCTCACTC
>JAHEIA010000115.1 GCA_024639625.1 Chromatiales bacterium | reverse complement strand
ACGACCACGGTCTTCCAATCGATACCGTAACTCGGGTCGCTGAACGATCCTGTCACACGGACGGGCACCGGAATCCCTTTGAGTTCCTCAAGCCCCTCGCCCCCCTGGCCCTTCTCTGTGCTCACGATCACCGGCGTGACCGTATAGTCCAATCCTTCGGCGACAAGATCGACCGTCCCCTCTCCGCTAACCCGCAGATACGGCGACTTCGCCAGCAGGTCGTTGCTGGTCAGCACACCATTAGCGATCACTCCGCTGGCCGTGAGTTCCGAGAAATCGGTCTGATTCGGTTCCGTACTGCGCGGGATCGGCTCGCCCGAATAGCGGGCCTTCGCCTCCCGGATCATCTGGGCAAGATTCACTCCCTTGACCGCCCCTTCGTAGAAGCCGAGGTCCAGCTTGCCGTTGAGGCTTTGCTTGAGCTGCTCCGGCGTCTGCCCTCGGGCGGTCACATCGAGGTTGAATTGACCGGTCCCGGTGAGCGTATCCTTCCCGGTGAGATCCTGCAGCAGCGGGCCGGCCTGGATCTTCGCGAGCCTCTGCTTGGCACTGAGCCGCGGCGCTTCACCGGTCACGTTAAGCCCGAGGGAACCGTTGAGGTTTCCCTGGTAGAGACTCGCGACACGGTCGTCGATCGTCAGCTTTCCATCTTTCGCTCTCAGGTCAAGCTCGATCCCCTCCATGCGCAGGCCCTGTACGATCAAGTGGCCGACCTTGAAGATGCCCTCCAGATCAAGGCTGCGCAGGGTATCCACCGGCAGCATAGGCACGGGTGGAGCGGCAGGCGGCGGCGCAGCCGCGGCCTGCGCTTGTGTCGCTTGCGGTTGATCGGCCGCCACCGGCAAGTAGCGATCGAGATCGATGCGATCGACCTGCAGATCGAAGCGGAATTTGGGGTCCTGCGGCTGGAGGACGCGCACCGTTCCCTGCAAACGGGTTTCATCGAGCTGCATCACGATATTCTCGGCGCCAATACCGTCTTCCGCTGAACGCAGCTGCAGATTTGCCGAGAGCCGGCTCAGGGCGTTGGGGTCTGCGGTCTCAGGCACCGACAGCCCCATGGCGATCAGCCACTGCCGCAGATTGAATTCCGCCAACGAAAGATTGCCGTCGATGCGCGGAGAAGTCTCGATATGTGAGCCCTGCAGGGCACCGCTGAGCCGCAGATCGCCCGAGGTGACCTTGAGCCCTTCGATCGCGAAGCTACCCGCCGCCAGATCGGCCTCCAAGTCGGCGCCGAGTTCGCTGCGCAACGCCTCGCCGGGTAGCGACTGCCCCTTGAGATCGGCAACCAGTTCAATGCCCTGTAGGAAATAACGCTGGACGGCAAGGTCGGCGTTCAGATTGGCGCGCAGATCGACCTCTCCGGTTACGCCTTCCGCGGCAAGCTCGCGCAACCGAAGCTTGAGCGGCTCGATGCGCAGCTGCTGCATATTGGCATCCGTTTCTAGGGTTCCCTCCAGGTCCAGACGCGCCTGTAGCGCAGGTTGAGCACTGTCGACGGCCAACGAGAGCTCCAGGTCCACCGGCTTACCCGGCGAGAGGGAGCCCGTTTTCAGAGCGATATCTCGCACCTCGTAGCGCTGTCCAGTGGAGCGATCATCCCATAGCACCTGCGCGTTCTCGATTTCGACACCACCGACCGCGAGAGCACCCAACGCTTGCGTCGTGCCCACCTCTGCAGCCTCGGCGCGCTTCGCGGGTGCCGCCTCCCCGCTGGCCTCCGCACCCGAACCCGCTAGATCATCCCAGTTGCTCCGGCCGTCCTCGGCCTTCGCGAGATAGAGGGCCAGTCCCTCCACCCGCACGGTGTCGACCTCCAACCGTTTGCTCAGCAGGGGCAACAGCTTGGCTCGCACCTCGGCGTGTTCCACGGCAGCGAACGGGCGCTCGCCGAAGCCCGGGGCATTGCTGAGCCGCAGGTCGTTCAACTCCAGACCCAACCATGGGAAGACGGAAAGACCGATGTTGCCGCCAATCTGCAACTCGCGGCCGGTGTTCTGCTTCACCTGGGCGGCAATCTCGTCCTTGTAATCGTTGGGATCGACCACCAGGGGGATCAAGATGACCGCAGCCACCACAAGGATGACGAGCACGACCACCAGGATGAACAAGGTCTTGAACAGTTTTCCCATAACAATCCTCCTTTGGTCACCAGCAGCTGGGTCCGACTGCTAGCCGACCGCGTGCCGCGACCGAAGCGAGTTCTCCCGTCCTCCAGGACCCGTTCCCGAAGGTTCTCGACCGGATCTCAGCATGGCGGAAAACCCGGGTGAATTCCAGTTGGTTTCGTTCCCCGACAGGCGCCGTTCAAGGTCTTGGGGTGCCGCATTTCCAACAGCTAAGGAACTGCGCCTCCTGGATCTCGCCACAGGCCGCGCAAGTCCAGGCAAGGGGGTTTTCGCCGGTGCGGGGCCCATCGAGGAATCGCTGTAGCAGTTCCTCGGCGTAGCCTGAGTCCGCTTCTTCCACCACCCAGACCTCGGGAAAGATGGTCGCGGGGAGTTCGCCGGCGGCACCGGAGAGAAAGTCGCCAAGGATGACCGCGTCGACGCTGTGGTCGGCGAGAAAATCCTTGAGCATCTGGGCCTGGATACGATCCGCCGCTTGGTAGAGCTTGTGCATTGTGGAGAGATGGCGGGCATGTGTGCCCGCGATCAGGAAAAAGTGGAGCGGGTGATGGGAATCGAACCCACGTTATTAGCTTGGGAAGCTAAAGTTCTACCATTGAACTACACCCGCTTTACGGCTGCTGCTACTGGCTCTCGCCAAATACGTTGTGCTATCCCTACTTCCCTGTAGCGACATGCCAGCCTCGCCGTCCTGGCTCGGCGTTCGCTGCGCTGCGTTTGTCCACCGGACAAACGTTCCCAACTCACCCCACGTTATTAGCTTGGGAAGCTAAAGTTCTACCATTGAACTACACCCGCTTTGAGGGTACTGCTGCTTGCGCTCGCTGAGCACGCTGACCTCTGAGTCCTTGTGGTGACCTGCCGGCTCGCGCCACGTTATCCGCTTGCGGTGTTGAGGATTCAGCGCTCAACTACATCCACAGAATCAGTGGGTTATACCCTATTCGCGGGAGCAATAATAGCACATCACGGCGATCCTAAAACACTTGTTTCCGCAGATCACGGACATTTCCCGTCCGTCCCTATAGACTCGCCCGGGGAACGATCGTGTCGCGGCTTGGACCGAATTCGGTTCTCCCCGGGACCGGTGCTAGAAGAAACCGAGTCAGACGTTTTAAGACAGGTCTTCGGCGTGACGGGATTACCCCAAGGCCCGCCCTTTTCCCTACGCTTTCAGCTTCACTGAGCATCGCTGCTGCGGCACAAAGAATCGAGAATCGTTTGGCAAAGGAAAAGGAACGGGGGCATGGGCAGGAGCCGCTTGCCCCTGCTTCCACGGCGTGTCGCGAATCTTCAGCCGAATTTTCGCAAGAACTGCTGCATCCCCTCCGTCACGATGCGTTTCGTGAAACTGACCTGTAGGTTGCGTCTGCGCTTTTCTTGGTACTTCACCGATTCCCCGTTGTATCGGGAACGATGCGTGTACTCGCGCACCATCACCTTCCTGCCATTCAGCAGGCGACCGTTGAGCTTGCGAATCGCCGCTTCCGCCGCCTTGTCGGGGAAGACCTCCACCAGCCCGTGATACTCCAGGGTCCTAAGGTCAAGGTCGTAGATCTCCATGATCTCGCAAGCGCGTACCTCCGCCGAGGTCCCCAACGGCATTCGAAAACGAGACTTGACCGCACCCTCCACGAACCTCATTAGATCCGCCCGGGTCGTCCTGGTTGAAATTTTCCGAATAAAGATCCGCACCCCGGCCTCCCCCAATTATTAATAAGGTCTGGGTAAACATAGTAGCATTTTACGCAGTGAGTCGAAGGCAGCAAAACCGTGACCGGCTATTGCGACGCATTTCGCAGGATACCGCGACCGCCCTTCATGCAGCCGGCCCCGCGTCGTACATGGCCTGGATCTCGGCTGCGTAGCGTTCTAATACGAGCTTGCGCTTTACCTTCAGGGTCGGTGTCAGCAGGCTGTTCTCCACCGTCCAGGGCTCGAGTAGCGGGGTAACGCGCCGTACCTTGGCGTATCCCGGGAAATCGGTCAGCGCGACCCGGATTCGCCTGAGCAGCAGGGACACCAGACGCGCGTCCTGCAGACTGGACGGATCGAAGGGGTCCAATCCGCACTCCTGCGCCAGGCCCGGCCAGAGATCGGAGTTCAGCACCGCCAGGGCGCTCAGGTACGGCTTACCCTCGCCTACCACCATGATCTGCTCGAACAACGGATCCAGCGCAATCGCCAACTCCATATCCCCCGGCGGAACCTTCTCTCCATTGGACAGCACCAAGATATCCTTGATGCGCCCGGTGATGTAGATGTGGTTGTTTTCGATTCGCGCCTGATCCCCGGTGTGCAGCCACCCCCCGGGGCCGATGATATTGGCGGTCGCTGCGTGATTGTTCCAATACCCGAGCATGACGCCGGGGCTCTTTACCAGGAGTTCCTGGTCGTCGCCGATCTTCACCTCCACGCCGCGCAATGGAACACCCACGCTCGCCGGGTCGTTGTCCTGCGGCGGATTTACGCTGACTACCGGGCTGGTCTCGGTCAGGCCGTAGCCCTGCAGCAGAGGGATCCCCAGGCCGATAAAGATCTTCGAAACGTCGGCGGAAAGCGGCGCGCCGCCACTGATGGCAACGCGCAACCGCCCCCCCAGCCGCAGCACGATCTTATCCGCCACCAAGCGCCGCAACAGGGGCCATAGCAGCAACTTCGGGTGCCAGCGGGCGCGCCCCTGCCAGCGCTCGAAGCGGCGCCAACCGACTGCTACGGCGAGGTCGAACAACCCCCGTTTCAAGGCGGGGCCCCGCTCCAGCTGGTCGCGAATCCTGCCGTAAACTCTCTCGAAGACACGCGGAACTGCAATCATTACCGTGGGGCTGACCTGCAATAGGTCTTCGGCAAGCTGCGCCACCGAGCGCGCAAACGCGGTCCCGGCTCCGGACATGACCGGAAGGTAATAACCGGCCGTGCGCTCCAGGGTGTGGGAGAGGGGAAGGAAAGATAAGAACAGGTCTTCCTGGTAGCAGTCGATGACCGTCACCGACGCGTGCGCAATTGCGAGCATATTGTAATGGCTGAGCATCACCCCTTTGGGCCGCCCCGTGGTCCCCGAAGTGTACACAATGGAAGCCAGGGAATGCGGATCGCCGCGGCGACTGCGCAATCGGCTGCCCAGCTGCGGCAGCCAATCCTCCGCCAGAACGACCCGCCCGTCGTCCCGAAACCCGTCGCGGGATTCCGCTGTGCTCTCCAGCACCACGACCCGCCGCAGCATCGAAGATTCCGCGAGCGCAGGCGCAAGGCGGCGCCAGCGCCCGCAATCCTGAATCAGCAACAGCTTGATACCCGCATCCTGGTGGATGAAGGCCACGTTTTCCGGCCGGTCGTCGAGGTAAAGAGGCACGACGACCAGTCCCATACCGAGGCTCGCCTGATCGAATTGAACCCACTCCGGGCAGTTTCGTAACAGCACCGCCACCCGGTCACCCGGGCGCAGCTTTTCGTTTTCCAACGAATCCTGCCAGCGCGCCACCTGATCCGCCACCTGCCCCCAGGTCAGTCCCACCCATTCCTTACCGGCTCGATCGTAGCTGCGGTACGCCAGCCCTTGCGGCGAGCGGCGGGCGCGTTGCACCAGCAGCCCGTCAAGGGTGCGGGCGCTTTCTACCGAGATCAGGTCTTCGTTCCACTGGGTCAAATCGGCGGCCCTCCAGAATTGCGGTGATGCCGGAGGCTGCCAGTTTAGTGTAAAATTTCGCGATCATTCTACTGGGTTATCCCTAAAGGACTGCCGATGCAAATCTACGTGAACGGCGAGCAGACTCAGGTACCCGAGCGGTTCGACATCGTGGCCTTGCTCGAACTGTTGGATTTAGCGGGGGTACGCGTCGCGGTCGAGATCAACCAAGAACTGGTTCCCCGCAGTACCTTTGCCGACACGCCGTTGAGCGACGGCGATAAGATCGAGATCATCCACGCGGTAGGGGGTGGTTGACGCTCCGGCGTCGCGGAGACCGGTCACTGGATCTGATGCCAGCGTTCAATGTACCGCGCGGCCCGCTGACGGCGAGGCCTCCGGTTCCGACAAACGCTCCAGCTAGCAGCCAATGGTAAGCACTATGCACGACACAGACACCCTCACCGTCGCCGGGCGCGAATACCGTTCGCGCCTACTCGTCGGCACCGGAAAGTACAAAGACGCAGAACAGACTCGGGCCGCCATCGAAGCCAGTGGCGCCGAGATCGTAACCATCGCGGTTCGCCGCACCAACATTGGCCAGAACCGAGACGAACCGAACATCCTCGAGATTTTGCCCCCTGACCGATACACCATACTGCCTAACACCGCCGGCTGTTACGACGTGAAGACCGCGGTGCGTACATGCCGCCTGGCGCGCGAGTTGCTCGACGGACACAAGCTGGTCAAGTTGGAGGTCCTGGGGGATGAAAAGACCTTGTTCCCGGATGTAGTGGCGACATTGGAGGCCGCAAAAGAGCTGATTGCCGACGGATTCGACGTCATGGTCTACACCAACGACGATCCGATCGTCGCGAAGCGCTTGGAAGAACTGGGCTGCGTGGCGGTTATGCCGCTGGCTGCGCCCATCGGCTCCGGGCTTGGCATTCGCAACCGCCTCAACATTCGCACCATCGTGGAACAGTCCGCGGTGCCCGTGTTGGTGGATGCAGGCGTCGGCACGGCCTCGGACGCGGCGATCGCCATGGAACTCGGCTGTGACGGCGTCTTGATGAACACCGCGATCGCCGCGGCCAAGAACCCGGTGCTCATGGCCTCCGCGATGCGCAAAGCCATCGAGGCAGGTCGCGAGGCCTATCGTGCGGGCCGCATGGCGGCGCGGCGCTATGCGTCAGCGTCGTCCCCACTTGACGGGTTGTTCTTCTGAGCGGCGCAGCAACACAACGCCCGATCCGCAGCTACGTCCTGCGGGCGGGGCGTCTCACCGACGGGCAGGAAAAGGCCGAGCAACGACTTTGGCCCAGATTCGGCATCGAGCCGGGAGCCGAAGAACTGCTCGCTCCGGAGGTGGTGTTTGGCAACCGCCATCCGCTGTACCTGGAGATCGGTTTCGGCAACGGAGAAGCGCTGACGCAGCTCGCGCAGCGCCATCCGGATCGCAACTACCTGGGTATTGAAGTGCACCGGCCCGGGGTGGGTCACCTGCTGCTACGGCTGGAAGAGCTTGGACTACACAACGTACGGATCCTCCGCCGCGACGCGGTCGAGATGCTGCGCCGTCACCTACCGCCGCATTCCCTTTCCGGCATCTACCTCTGGTTCCCCGACCCGTGGCCCAAGAAACGCCATCATAAGCGTCGCATCGTGCAACCCGAGTTCGCGCGCCTGAGCGCTCGCGCCCTGGCCTGCGGTGGATTGCTGCACATGGCGACGGACTGGGAGCACTATGCGCAGCAGATGCTCGAGGTGATGAACGCCGCGGAGGACTTCGAGAACACCGTCGCCCGTGGCGGCTTCGTTCCACGACCGGAGCACCGCCCGCTAACCAAATTCGAGCAACGCGGGCAGCGTCTCGGCCATGGAGTCCGGGACCTGGTGTTCCGGCGCCGCTGAGTGAGCTGAACAGAGGTGCCCAAACTCCGCCTCGAGGCCTTCCAGTGTAGACTGCTGCAGCCCGTCGACCTCGCAATCGACGCGGCTGAATGCGTCGCTCTCAGCGGCGCCTCCGGCAGCGGAAAGACCCTGCTGCTGCGCGCGATCGCGGATCTGGACCCACACAGCGGGGGCCTCCGCGTTGACGGGTGCGACTGGCAAGAACTTACTGGCCCGCAATGGCGGCGGCGTGTCGGCTATCTTCCCGCCGAGAGCCATTGGTGGGGCGAGAGCGTTGGCGAGCATCTGCCGCGCGGGGCCACACCGCTGCTGGAGCGATTCGGCTTTACCGCCGAGTGCCTTGCCTGGTCCGTGAGCCGCATGTCCAGCGGCGAGCGCCAGCGCCTGGCGCTGGTCCGGCTACTGGCAGGAGGACCGGAGGTGCTATTGCTCGACGAGCCTACGGCGAATCTTGATGCCTCGAACACCGAAAGTGTCGAACAATGTATCGCCGAGTACCGGCGAGAACAAGGTGCCGCCGTGCTCTGGGTGAGCCATGATCCCAGCCAACGCGAACGCGTCGCCGACCGGGTGTTTGCTATCCGCGGCAAGC